>JBILDK010000534.1:0-2506 GCA_044352625.1 Planctomycetota bacterium | reverse complement strand
AAGCTGGACGCCGGCAAACACCGCAACGGTTGAGGCGAGGAAGGCGAAACCGGGCACCGCCGAGCCGCGCACCAGCCAGTTGACCAGGGCGAACAGGGCCACGGCAAAACCGAGCGCCATGAACAGGAAGCCGAACCAGCTCGCCAGGCGCAACGGCCAGACGGTGTAGCCGGTGATCATGTTGAGCGCGTGGGCCATCAGCGCGCGCACGGTGTAGGTGCTGGTGCCATAGGGCCGCGGGGCGAATTGCACGGGCACGTAGGTCATGCGGCCGGTCTCCCACGAGAGCAGCACGTCGATCGATACGGCGGTAGCGCGGTAGCGCGCGAAACCCTCGCGCAGGCGGCCGCGAAACAGGCGCAGGGCGCTGGTGCGGTGCACGTCGCGGTTGCCCGAAGCCAGTGCCAAGGCGCGCTTGGTCAGGCGACTGGCGAGGTCGCGCCACAGGCCGTGGCGTTCGATCAGCGGATAGCCATAGACCACGTCGATATCATCGCGCAGCGCCGCCAGCAGGTCGCCGATCAGCGCCGGGGGATGCTGCAGGTCGTCGTCCATGGTCACGATCAGATCGTGGCGCGCTGCGAGAATGCCGCAGAGCAGTGCATTGTGTTGGCCGCTGTTGCGCGCCAGGGCAAAGCCCCGCACCCACGGATAGGTGTTCGCAAGGTCGCGGATGACCTCCCAGGTGCCGCCACCGCCGCAGTCGTCCACCACGACCACTTCGAAGGTGTTCGCGACGGTCGGCAGGAACTTGGCCAGAGCGGCGAGCAGGTGCGGCAGACTGGCGGCACTGCGGTAGGCCGGGACCACGACGCTGAGGGTGGACTGCGCAGACATCATCCGACCTTGCTGAGGCCGAGAGTACCGACGCCGAGGATGATGAAGCCGGTGGCGAGGGCCTTAGGCCACGTCAGGGGCTCACCGAACAGCAGGATGCCGCCAGCCAAGACGACGACAAAGGAGAGGCTGGTAAGTGGGTACGCCCAGGTCAGGGGAAGCCGGCTCAAGGCGATCAGCCATGACAGCAGGGCAGCCAAGCCGAGCATGGCAACCAGCCAGATCCACGGGTTTCCCAGACAAGAGAGGAGGAATCCAGGCAGACCTCCCAAGCCAGGGTTTGCTGGCCGGCTATCCAATTGCCATTTGAGAATGAGCTGCCCGCCTGCGGTGCACAGGACGGTACAGAGAATTGCGAGGCAAGCGATGATCACAGCTCTATTTAGCGTAGTTCCTGCGTGGCGGCAAGTCCTGTCGGTTTCTCTGCAACGAGGAGCAGGCTGGCGCCCGTAGCACAGCGGCTGCCACGCATCACCTGCCGAGCCTCTGCCGCGAGCGCTCGTTGCAGCCAGCGCCCAAGTGTTCCGGCAGGCAGACGATGCGCCCGGTCGTCACCCGGCCTTGACTGACGGACTCGGCCAAACATTCCCGCCATCGCGCGCACGACCAGGATGGGAGCAACGAGACAACCGAAAAACGGGGTGACAAAAATGCGATCAAGGCCTGCTTCGCCAATTGCACGCGTCAGTCGGCTGGGGGTGTAGCGCCGATGGTGCTGGGCATATTCGTCCTCCGCTGACCACAACATCGGATGCGCGGGAACTGTGACATAGAGCCGGCCGCCGGGGACGAGAACGCGTGCGACCTCACGCAACAACGCACCATCATCGGAAAGATGTTCCAAGACATCGAACAGGCCGATCCCGGCAACCGAGTCGCCTGCGAATAGGCCCTCTGTCAGCAGGCCTTGGATGACCGGAACGCCGCGTGCCTGGGCATGCTTCACGCCCAGCGGGCCTGGCTCCAGCACTACCGCCTGTACGCCGCCCTGGCGCAAGGCTGCGGCCACGCAGCCATTGCCACCCCCCACATCCACGATTGCACCGGGTGACGGAAAGCGGGCCACTGCGGCCTGGATAATGCGATTGCGGTGTTGAAACCAGAACGAGTCATCCTCAATGGCGCGGCACCAGTCATGGCCGTCTCCGGGATAACTGGTTTCCGCAACCTGGCCCGGTGCCAGCCACAATCCTTCGCCCGCATAGCACAGGGTCGGAGCAGCGGTTGTCGGATCCCAGGAATGCATGCCGGTGGTGTGCCGCGTCGCAGCAGCCTGTCCACCCTTGTCCGCGCAGCTTGACGAAACCCCTCCCACAGATGAGATCTCGTGGTGTACTCCCCTACGTTGCTGCCGTGGTTCCTGGCGTTGCTCTTGCCGGTGGTGGCACTGGGTCAGCCGCTGGCCATGGCCTGCGGGCGCTGGTCGTACACCGCCATCGGTCAAGTCCTGGTCCTGCTCGCGCCGCTGCTGGTGCTGGCCCTAGGCCACCGGCGGGCTCTGGCGCGGCCGGCGCTGGTGTGGAGCTGGTGCGGGGTGGTCCTGGTGCTGTGGCTTGGAGTGCTGCAAGCGACGCGTGGGGTTTCACCGCTTGGTTGGTGGACGCTCGGCGTGGTGGCCGCCAGCGTGGTGGCAGGGATCGGCGCGGCGCGGACGGTCGCAGGCGATGGC
>JBILDK010000533.1:0-2507 GCA_044352625.1 Planctomycetota bacterium | reverse complement strand
GCCTTAGCCGAACAGCATTGTCTATGTCACCAAATGCCAAGTAGGCCTTCGCATCCAGGAAGACAGACACTCGTAATGACGTATAAATATCGAACGCTGCGTTGTGTCGTAATTTAATTTACTGCGGTTTTACCCGATAAAAATGACAAAGTCACAAACCGGCATCACTGCCGTTCAATAGTAATCAGCAACGCAATGCGGAGCCATTCATGCCGGCGATGTCTCTCACTTTGACGAAATTCCGGCACTACCGGTTATCCACCGGGTCTAACCAGACTCAGGCCATGCTGAGCCACCATGAACGATGCTGCGATCTACATCCAGCTTCTCCACCTCAAGCATCACGACCCCTTCGCCTCAACAGGATTCAACCTATGCATCTCCGCTGCACACCTCTTCTCGTCGCAATCCTTGCCATCATACCCTTGGGTTCGGCGATGAGCGCTGAGCCGGTCAAGGCTCCTGCCCCGTTCGATCTGGCCACGATCGGATCCGAGGATAAGGGCCTGAAACAACAAGAGAACATGGTCACGCCTGGGCCGCCGGTACTGCCGGACACCACGCTGCCGTGGGCCGCCGCGCTCCAGCCGTTCACGCCGATGGACAAGTTGGATACGCCGCAGGAGCTGGCCGCAGAGTTGGCCCGCTTCCGCACCCGTTATGAGCCCTTCACCGCCGATCTGGCGCCCGCCATTCCGAACACCCGGATCACAGTGCCGCTTACCAGCTTCGACTGGCGATTGGCGACGCCTGAAGATGGCCAGGACTTCCTCCTGCCGCTGACCGGCAAGGGTAACTGGAAGAAGGTCGCGGTCCCGCATTACGATGGCCCGGTGGGCCTGGCCACCACCTACTACCGCACCTCGTTCACCGTCACCCAGGCGATGCTCGACCTGGGCGCGATCTTCGTCGACTTCAAGGGCGTTGACTACAAGGCCAAGGTGTTCGTCAACGGTACCTTCGTCGGTGCAAACGAGGGGTTCTTCGCCCCCTTCGCCTTTGACTGCACCACCCAGGCCCGTCTGGGCGAGAACGTGCTGCTGGTGCAGGTCGAAAATGACTTCGTGATGCATCCTTACGCGACTAACCGCGGCGATAAGATCTACGCCTTAAGCGGGCTCGGCTTCGACGATCCTGATACCGGCTGGGTGCTCTGCCCGCCGGGCATGGGCATCTATCAGCCGGTGGCGATCGAAGCCCGGCCACGCTTGCAGATCCATGACCTGTTCGTCCGCCCGCAGCTTGAGAAATCCGGAGCGGAGGCCTGGATCGAGCTGCGCAACTGCGATATTACCGAGCCCAACGTCATGCTCGAATTGGCGGTGCACGGGCAGAACTTCCAGCAGACCGTCTTCACCGGCGCGTTGACCGACGGGGCCAAGCCGTTGGTCCTCGATGGGACGACGCCCAAGTTTGACAAGGACAACGCACCAAAAGTCTCCAATTTTTACGAGAACACCTCACCAAAAGTCTCCAAGGGTCTGAATTATTTCCGTATTCCTTTCAAGATGCCCGATTTCCGTTCGTGGAGCCCGGCGGAACCCTGGCTGTATCAGCTCCATGTGACCCTACGCGATGCCAAGGGCAAGGTGCTGGATGTGCGCAAGCGCCAGTTCGGCATGCGCTCCTTCACCATGGACACCAAGAACACCCCCAAGGGCCGCTTGTTCCTCAACGGTCAGCCCTGCCGGCTGCGGGGTGCCAACACCATGGGTTTCGAACAGCAGTCGGTGATCCGCGGCGATATCCAGCGCCTGCGCGACGACATCCTGCTGGCCAAGATCTGCAACATGAACTTCCTGCGCATCACCCAGCGGCCGGTGCAGGACGAGGTCTATGAATGGTGCGACCGCCTGGGCTTGATGACCCAGACTGATCTGCCCTTGTGCTGGGCGCTGCGCCGTTCCCAGTTCGCCGAGGCGGTACGGCAGGCGGGAGAGATGGAGCGCCTGGTACGCGCCCATCCCTCCAACATCATGGTTACGTATATCAACGAGCCGCAGCGGAACGGCAATGGAAGTCCCCACCGAAACCTGAGTGTCAAGGAACTGAAGACATTTTTCACCGCCGCCGACCAAGTGGTGCTGCTGGCCAACCCTGATCGGGTCATCAAGGCGGTCGATGGCGATGGTACGATCGACCCGCTCTCATCCGTGTTGCCGGATCACCACGATTATAGTGGATGGTACAATACCGGTGGCGGCCTGGGCAGACTGCTCCAAGGCTACTGGGTGCCGATCCTGCCAGGTTGGCTCTATGCCAGCGGAGAATTCGGGGCCGAGGGCCTTGATAGCGCCGAAACCATGCGTCGCCGCTACCCCGCCAAGTGGCTGCCCGCCACTCCCGACGAGGAACGCACCTGGACCTCCAACAAGATCAAGCATTCCCAAACTGAGAAGCACCATCGCTTCTGGTTCGATACCCAGACCACCCTGGCCGGCTGGTCGGAGGCCAGTCAAGCGCATCAGGCGCAGATCATACGCCTCCAGACTGAGGCCTATCGGCGG
>JBILDK010000532.1:0-2512 GCA_044352625.1 Planctomycetota bacterium | reverse complement strand
CCGGCGATGGCCGGCAGCACGTCCAGCACCCGGCGCATGGCCGGGCTGATCGCCACCAGATCGCCTAGCTGCACGTCCTTGCGGATGGCCTTGCGCAGGGCGTCCTCGTGACGCAGGTCGCGGAAGGTCTCGACCCCGCCGACCACCTGGCCGTCAGGCCCATGCAGCAGATTGGTCGACACGCTGACCGGACGGCGATTGCCGTCGGCATCAACGATCTCGATGCGCCGGCAGTGGATGGCCTCGCTGCGTTCCATGGTTTCGCGCAGGGCGCAATGCCCATCGCACACCGAGGCGCGGAAGACGGCCCGGCAGGGCTGGCCGATGGCCTCGGCGCGCGGGATCCCGGTGATACTCTCGGCCGCGCGGTTGAACGAGGTGATGCGCCACTGCGCATCGACGGTGAACACGCCCTCGGTGATCGCATCGAGGATCGCCGCCTGGTGGCAGGACGGCTCGGCGCTTGCTGATTCTGCACGCATGATCATAACGATGCCGTGACCCGCCGGTAAAGCCAGGGGCGGATGGCTTCAGGTCCACTTCAGGAAGGCAGAGAGGATGACCAGCGTACCCCGAACCCAGGAGGCCTTCATGGTCCGCATCCTCATCCCCACCCTCCTCGCCCTGTGCGCTGCCGTGGCGCCCGCTGCCGAGACCGCCCCCACCGTTCCCGCCGACACCGCGGCGACGACCTGCCCGCTCGGCAACGTGCCTGGTTCCGGTCAGGGCCAGGGCGCCGGACGCGACCAGGGCCAGTGCCAGCGCAAGCGCGACGGCTCCGGCCAGGGCCAGGGCAAAGGCAAGGGCGCTGGCCACGGCAAGGGCCACGGCCGGCGCGATGGCTCCTGCCGCACGGGTCAGGCCGGCAACGGCTGATCCGCGCCCATGCGCCTCCTCGTCGTCGAAGACTACGCTCCGCTGCGCGAGGCCCTTGCCGCCTATCTGCGGGAGGAAGGCTGCGCGGTGGACGCCGCCGGCGACGGCGAGGAGGGCTGGTGGCATGCCCAGGATGCCGTCTATGACGCCATCATCCTCGATCGACAACTCCCTCTGATGTCCGGAGACGAGATCCTGCGGCGTCTGCGCCTGGCCCAGCGTCGGGATCCGGTGCTGATGCTGACTGCCCGGGGCGAGGTCCCCGAGCGCATCGCCGGGCTGGAGGCCGGGGCCGATGATTATGTGGTGAAGCCGGTGGCGCTGCCTGAACTGCTCGCCCGGGTGAAGGCGCTGGTGCGCCGCTCGGCCGGGACCATGCAGAACGTGATCACTATCGGCCGGCTCAGCGTCGATACCGCGCGGCGTCAGGCCGCGGTCGGCGACACGGCATTGGACCTCACCGCCAAGGAATGGTGCCTGCTGGAACACCTCGCGCTCAAGGCCGGCACGGTGGTCGCCCGCGAGTCCCTCTGGCAGCATTGCTACGATTTCAACGAAGAGCCCAATCCCAACCGCATCGAGGTGCACCTGGCGAATCTGCGGCGCAAGCTGGCGGCGGCCGGGGCCGAGGGCCTGATCCAGACCCGGCGCGGACTGGGCTACATCCTGGGCGGTGACGGATGATCTCGATCCGGCGGCGTCTGATGCTGGGCACGGTGCTGGCCGTCGCGGTGACGTCGGCGCTCGCCTCGGGGGCCGCCTGGCTCAGCGTCCGCAGCCACTTGATCACCGCCGTCGGGGCGGATCTGCAGGCCGACGCGGTGCGCGTGCTCGGCCAGCTGCGGCAACGCGGGACGGAGATCCATTGGGCCGGCATCGGTGCCATCGGCACCACGTTGGCAGCCTTCGACGGCTGGTGGGCCGTGCTCGATGCGTCTGGTACAGTGCAGGCGACCTCCACAAACGACGCCACGTTTCTCGCCAGCATGGACGTCGGCGCCTGCACCCTGCCCGACGGGCAGGCGGGACGCGTGGCCCGGGCCGATGGTCCGATCCTCGTGGCCGGGGGACGCGGCCGCTGGGGAAC
This sequence comes from Planctomycetota bacterium, assembly GCA_044352625.1. Classification (GTDB taxonomy): domain Bacteria; phylum Planctomycetota; class UBA11346; order UBA11346; family UBA11346; genus JAKLKR01. Next base: position 549 of record JBILDK010000532.1, on the reverse strand, counting down.
GAACGCGCAGGGCGAGGACGCGCGGTTCACGCTGCTGGTGGCGCGCAGCGACGCCGTCCTGGAGGCGTCGCTTGCGGCCGTGGGCTGGGCCCTGGGCACCGCCACCGCCGTGGCGGCGGTGCTGGCCGGCGCGGCGGCCTGGGTGCTCGCCCGGGCCGTGGTGCGGCCGGTGGATCGGATCGCCCGCGCGATCGCCGCCGCGCGCCCCGAGGACGAGCGCATCGCCCTGACCGCGGGCGAGGTGCCGGGCGAACTGCGGCCTGTGGTCGAACGGGCCGATGCCTTCCTGATCATGGCCCGCGACCTGGTGCGCCGCGAACGCCAGACGGCCGGCAACATCGCCCACGAATTGCGCACGCCCCTCGCCGGCCTGGCGGCGATCCTCGACCACATCCTGGCCCGCGACCGGGAGGCCACGGACTACCGTCAGGCCCTTGAACGCAGCCGCGTCATCGTCACCGAGACGGCAGGCATCATCGAGCAGCTCCTGCTGCTCACGCGCCTGGAATCCGGCCGCGAGCCGGTGCGCCCGGTGGTCATCGGACTGAT
>JBILDK010000531.1:0-2516 GCA_044352625.1 Planctomycetota bacterium | reverse complement strand
AGGATTCGCCGCGGCCCTGTTCAGGGCTGAAATACGTCACCGTGCCCATGATCGTGCCGGTCTGGGTCAGGTTGTGCCCCTCGCTGGCCAGCTTGACGAGGCCGAAGTCCATGAGCTTGAGCACGCCTTTCTTGGTCACCATCATATTGCCGGGCTTGACGTCGCGGTGCACAATGCCGTGCTCGCCCGCGGCGGCGAGGCCGCGGGCGGCCTGGATCATCCAGTCGAGGGCCTGACGAGGCGCGATCTTGTCGCCTGATTTCAAGCGGTGCGAAAGATCCGATCCCTCGACGTATTCCATGGCAAAGAAATGCTGGCCCTGGTGGATACCGGCACCAAAGACCTGGATGACATGCGGAGAATTGATCTGCGCGACGGCCTTGGCCTCCAGCTCGAAGCGGGCGCGAAAGCCCTCGTCCGCGCTGAGGTGCGCGGGCAGGACCTTGATCGCCACCGGACGATTGAGGCTGACCTGGCTGCCGCGATACACCGCCCCCATACCACCGCGACCGAGCAGACCGGCAAAGGTGAAGTCGCCCCACACCTGACCGGCGAGATCCTCCTTGGACGGCGGCGCCACCACGGTGGCCTGGGCGCTGGCACTGACCGTCGGTCGGGTAGTGACGGGGCTGATCATGGGGATGGTCGCGGCGGTGGGGTCGCTACCTGGCGGATCGCGTGACAGGTCGGCGATGATGGTTGGCTGGTCACTGCCGGCTTGAGGTTGTGCGTCAGGGTTGCTCATGGGCCGGCACCGCTCCAAGAGGCATAGTCACCCATCAACCGGGTCCGGTCAATCGGCGCCCGGCCGCCGCGCGGCTTCAATTGACCCCAGGGGTGGCACCGCTACCCTCCGGCCCCCCACGGACCGGGCCCGAGCCCGCCGCACCGGAGTATACATGGCCAAGGCCGAGAACGACCTCGCAGCTGAACTGATGGAGGCCTGCGCCCGTCTTGAGGAGCGCTATGGCAAGCGCAAGCTGCTCAAGCACGCGGATTTCATCGAGGCGCTGATCTTTCAGATCCTCGAACTCGGGGTCAAGGAAGCCACCGCCCGCCAGACGCTTGAACGGCTGCGCAGCGAATATGTGGACTGGAACGACATGCGGGTGGCGACGGTGCGCGAGATCGAGGACATTCTCGGTCACCGCTATTACCGCTGCCGCGAAAAGGCCGAGGACGTCAAGCACCTCCTCACTGACATCTACACCGCCTTCCGGCGCATGGAGATCCAGGATCTGCTCAACGCCGAGGGCATCGCCACCCTGCGCGCCTTGCCGGATTACACCAACATTCGCCGAGATATGGTGGATCGGGCGCTCCTGCTGGTGCTCGACCTCAAGGTGTTCCCCAGCGACGAGAGCCAGTTCAAGCTGCTCAAGTTCCTCGGCGGCGTGCCCAAGCACCTCGCTTACCAGGTGGGAGTGAAAAAAATCGAAGAAGCGCTCGATCCCGAGCAGATGCTACGCCTGTCGCGGGTCCTGCGTGAGCACGTCCATGTGTGCAGCATGGCTGGCGAGGACGAACCCCAGGCCATTGATTTCGCGCTCAAGAAGGAGAAATCCGAGAGCAAGTCCACCAAGAAGACGACCACCGGAACGGTCAAGAAGGACGAAACCAAAGGTATGGGCTCCTCGGGCAAGCGGACCGCCGTGGACGTCGCCATCCCTGAGGTGGACGAGGATGTCAATGAGGAGCCGGACGAATACAAGCCGGCCACCGCCCGGCATCTCGCCAAGGTCACCGACAAGACCACGCGCAAGGTAAACAAATCAGAATCCAAGGCTCACAAGACCGAGGACAAGGGCACCAAACCGGAATCCAAGGCCCACAAGGCTGCGGACAAGGGCACCAAACCGGTCACCGCCAAAAACAAGAAGCATTGAGCCGGTCATGGCCAAGCACAGCCACTGGCACAATATCAGGCACAAGAAGGCGGCCAACGACGCCAAGAAGGCTGGCGTCATCGCCAAGATGGGCAAGTTGATTACCGTCGCGGTGCAGATGGGCGGACCGAACATCGCCGACAATCCCCGTTTGCGCCTCTCGGTCGACAAGGCCCGCGCAGCCAAGATGAACGCGGAAGCCATCGACCGGGCGATCAAAAAAGCGGCGGGTGAAGGCGCCACCGGCAAGCAGATGGCCGAGATACTCTACGAAGGCTACGGCCCCGGGGGGGTCGCCATCGTGGTCGAGGTTCTGACCGACAACCGCAACCGCACCGCCCCTGAGATCAAGAAGTTGTTCGAATACGGCAATGGGGCCGTGGGCAATCCCGGCTGTGTGGCGTGGCAGTTCAAGGACAAGGCCATCTTCCTGGTCGAGAACACCACCGAGGACCAGGTCCTTGAAGCCCTGCTTGCGGCCGATGCCGATGCCGAGGACGTAGCGGTCGAGGACGAGGGGGCAGTGTCGATCGTTGCCGAGCCCGGCCAGTTCGACCGCATCAGCAAGGCCCTCGCCGCCGCCAAGCTGGTCATCGCCAGCGCCGAGATGACCAAATTGCCTGAAAACCG
>JBILDK010000089.1:0-8709 GCA_044352625.1 Planctomycetota bacterium | reverse complement strand
CGCTGCAGACCTGGGCCGGGTAGGCGACCGACTTCATGCCACCCTTGCGCAGCCCCAGCCGCCCGTCCGACATCATGATCTCGGGGATGCCCAGGCGCGGGATGGCGCGGATGCGGTTCCCCTGACCGCCAATGTACTCCAGCTTTTCCTGCAGGGTCATCCGGGCCAACAGCTCCTGGGCCCGCACCTCGGGGGCGCCTTTTGAACCGGCGAGCTTCACCGCCGTCCGCGCCGCCGCCGCCGCCGTGGCTTCGGCATCGCAGACCCCATCTGCCCCCTGGTCAAGGACCTGAACGGCTGGTTCGTTGGTCCCAGGTGCCGGCTCCTGGGCTGGCAGGGAAGCCAGGCCCAGTATCGTATAGAGCAGGAGACCGAGTGCGCGTGATGCCCCATTCGAGATGGGGTGACGTGATCTGCTGATTTCTAGATAAACTGGCATGATGATCCTCGTGTTCTTTCAAAGCGGCTGGAAATGGGCGCGAACCGATACTGGCATCGATCAAGCTGACCGGCCGGGCTCCTTGGCGACGTGCGCTGGTTGTTCAGGTTCACCAGGAGCATTCGATCTCCTCCAGCGATCGTCCCTTCGTCTCCGGCACCATGGTGCAGATGAAGACCAGGCCGAGCAGGCTGCACAGGGCGTAGATCCAGAAGGTCCAGGCCGGGCCGATGGCGCTGCGCAGCCAGGGGAAGGTCTCGGACACCGCGAAGCAGGCCGACCACAGCACCAGGGTGGCCACGCTCATGGCCAGGCCACGCATGCGGTTGGGGAAGATCTCGCTGATCAGGATCCACAGCACCGGACCCATCGCCGCGGCGAAGGCTGCTATGAAGACCAGCACGGCCGCGAGCAGCATCACTCCCGACCATTGCTGCTGGAAGGCGAGCCCACAGGCGGCCAGCGCCAGGACCTGGACCGCCGACCCGGCGATCAGCAGGGGCCGGCGTCCGGCGCGGTCCACCAGCCAGATGGCGACGAAGGTGAATACGAGATTCACTAGGCCGACGATGGCGGTGAACCAGAAGGCGGCATCGATGTCGGTCTGGCCGGGACGATGGAAGATGGAGGGACCGTAGTACATGATGGAATTGATGCCGCAGAACTGCTGGATCACTGCCAGCGTCACGCCGATGATCAGCGGCCGGCGGTAGCGCCGGCCCAGCAGCTCGCGCACCGCACCGGTCGACGGTTCAGCCAGATTCGCGGCAATCTCTTGCAGTTCGCGCTTCGCCTCCTGCTCGCCAGCGACCCGCACCAGCACCGCCTGCGCCCGCTCGCGACGACCGACGCGCATCAGCCAGCGCGGACTCTCCGGGATGAGCAGGGTGGTAAACAGGAAAAGAGCCGAAGGCACCATCAGCGAGCCCATCATCCAGCGCCAGCCGATGGCCTGGTTCCAGGCCAGGTCCCCCTGACGCTGGATGGCGAGGTTGACGAAGAAGACCAGGGCGATCCCCACCACGATGGCGAGCTGGTACAGGGCCACCAGGCGGCCGCGCAGCGCCACCGGGGCGATCTCGGCGATGTAGAGGGGCGACAGCACCGACACCGCGCCGATGGCGAAACCACCGACCAGGCGGGCGAGGACGAACTGGTTCAAGGTGGTGGGCAGCGCCGAGGCCAGGCCGGAGAGTCCGAAGAGCGCGGCGCACAGGATCAGCATCGGCTTGCGTCCGAAGCGATCGCCCAACGGGCCGCCACTCATCGCCCCGACGATGCAGCCGAGCAAGGCGCAGGATGCAGCCCAGCCCTTCTCCGCCTCGCCGATGCCGAAATGGGCGGCGAGGAAGTCGATGCCGCCGGAGATCACCGCGGTGTCATAACCGAACAACAGCCCGCCCAGGGCGGCAGCGCTGGCGATCAGCACGACATAGCCGGTGCCGTGGGTTGCAACGGATCCGGTGGGAAGGGGAGCCTGGGTATTCATGGTTCAAATCCTGCCCAGGCCGCCGCCTGGAGTTGGGGCCGTGTAACCCACATCATCCGCTCCGGATCTTCGGCATATTGCCGGTAGATGGGCACGCCGGGGTCGAGGGCGAGGTCGTGGTAGGTCCGCGCCGCCCGCTGGACTAGCGGACGGTGCCGGGAATAGCGTGGGTTGGCCTCGAAACGCAGGCTTCCCGTCGCGTTGAACAGCGGAAACCAGGCGAGGCCGGCATGGGCGCGCACGCCGCGGTAGTCGAATCCGAAATCACGAACGCACCAGGCACCGAAGGTCAGCGACTGGGCGGAATCGGCGCTGATGGTGGCATGAGCCCAGCCCGGTGGCACCACCACCAGCTCGCCGGGGCCGGCGCTGATGGCGAAGCAGCGGCCGGGATCGTCTCCGTCGGATTCCTGCATCAGGATCACCGCCCGGCCGGACCAGATCTCATACAGTTCCGCCGTGCTGGCGCCGCAGGAGGCGGATACCGCATGCACGTGGCCCTGGCTGCGTACCGGCTCGTCGCCAAGCCGGCCGGCGGCGTAGGTGACAGCACCGAAGAGCAGGTTGCGGCTCATCAGGTCAGCACGGTGCTCCTCGCGCCCGACATCCATGGCGATGGCATAGACGATGTCCGGGCCGGCGCAGGCCGAGTCGCGCAGGCTGGGACGGATGGCGTCCAGGCGGCGCAGCTCAGGTTGCGGGCCGAACACCCCGGAACCATAGGAGAAACCCATGCTGTCGGCACGGATCGGAAAGCCGGGATCGAAGCTCATGCCTGATGCCTCACGGAGGCGGTGACGGTGCCGCAGGTCTGTCCGGTGGCAGTGGCGCGGGGGCCGGGTGCGACGGTGTAGTCGCCAGCGGCTGCGGGGATGATCACGGTTTCGGCGTAGTGGATGGGGAACGGCGCATAGGAGCCGGTGGGCGAGGCGATGACCGCGTCCTCGCCTTCCACCAGGTTCAGTACCCGCACCCCGCCACGGTCGCGGCCGCCGGTGGAGGCCGGATAGGCCGCGGTGAACCAGTGGCGCACGGTGTCGATGAACTCGCGCTCGTGCAGGCCGGTGCGCTCGCTGCGCCAGCCCGCCCCGCTGGCGACCGGCTCGACGCGGTTGATAAGGTTCGCCCGCACCCACGGCTCCTGGCGATCCCACTGCAGGTTGTTCATGCCGTGCTCAAGATGCACCGGCCGAGGACGGCCGTCGAGGCCGAGGCGGCCCCAGTCCCACTGCTTGAAAGTGAAGATGTAGGGCGTGGCGCTGATCTCCAGAACCATGCTCTCGGCACCAGAGCAGTGCAGGGTGCCGGCCGGAATGAGAAAATGGTCATGCTTCTTCGCGGGATAACGCCCGGCGAAGCGCTCGGCCGGGAACGGCGCGCCGCCGGCCTGGGCGGTTTCCAGCGCGGCGCGCATGGCGGCGGGATCGACCCCCTCCTTGAGTCCGAGATAGACGTGGGCACCCGGGGCGGTGTCGAGCATGTAATAGCTCTCGTCCTGGGTGTAGTGCATCCCGAAGCGTTCCTGGATGTACTCGGTCAGCGGATGCACCTGGAGCGACAGGTTGCCCCCGCCCATGGTGTCGAGGAAGTCGAAGCGGATGGGGAACTCGGCGCCGAAGCGGCCGTGGACCGGATCGCCCAGCAGATTGCGTGGTTCCTGCCATACCAGGTCCTGGGAGGGAATTACGACATCGACACCGTCGAACCGCAACAGCAGGCTGTTCTCCTCGGGCACGCCATCGAAGCACCAGCCGTAGTTGGGCTTGTCGGCGGGCAGGCCGCACACCTCCTGCATCCAATGGCCGCCCCAGGGGGCTGGGTCGAAGAACGGCACCACCCGGAAAGGCCGCCGCGCCGTGGCCGTCAGCGCCGCCCGGACATCCGCGCCCACCACCAGCTTGGGATCACCGGCCGTGTTGCTGTCGAGCAGGAAGTCGACGCGCGGCCACAGGCTGCGCTTGAGGCGGTCGGCCACACGCCAATCACAGAAGTAGCCACGCTTGTACTGCAGGCTGGCCTTGGTGCCGCGGTTGCGGGCACCGAGGTTGTCGACCTGGCCCCGCCGCTGGCGCAGCTGGCCCTCCCAACGGGCGATGTCGGCATAGACCAGGATGTCACCCGGATGGACGAGGCTGGCGCCCCGGCCATAGACCAGGGTCAGGCCCTCACCCTGCGCTGCGCGGGCCGCAGCTGCGACCTTGCCGGCATCGAGGAAGTCGGCCATCGACAGGTGACTGAGGCGACCGAACACCGGGTCGTCGGTGAGTCCCTCCTGAACCATCGCCTCAATGCGGGAGACGGGCAAGAACAGCCCGGCGGTGTCGATCACCCGCTGCGGGCGCAGGCGGTGCACCAGCGCCTCCAGCACCTCCTGATCGAGAACCTCGACGTAGCACTCGACGGTGAGGACAACGCCCCCGGAACGTGCCGCCACCGCCGCGGCAAGCCGGGCCGCAACCGCGTCCCAACCGCGCGCGCAGGCGCCGGCGGCGGGAACGTGAGGGAAGCGGTCATAGGTGGGAGTGCGGCCGGGAAAATAGGGCATGATCAGGATTCCAAAGCAAGGGCAGCGATGCCGAGGAGAGCGGCATCGTCGCCAAGAATGGCGCGACGGACTTCGACCCGGCCCCACGGGGTCCAGGCATGGGCGTCGAGATGGGCCCGCATGGGGACGAGCAGGGATTCACCCGCTGCGGCGATGCCACCACCGACTACCAGCACCTCGGGATCGTACGCATGTACCAGCGACACCGCGAGCGACGACCACACCGCCAGGGCACGCTCACGCAGGTCGTGGGCTAGCGCATCGGTCGGTGCGAGACCGAACACCGTTGCATAGTCGATCAGTGGAGCGGTGGCCAGCGCACTGGCGGCGTAGCGCCGGTCGGCGCGAGCCAATTCCGGCAGCACCGCGGTCGAGGCTTCGGCTTCGGCGCAGCCGCGATTGCCGCACGAACAGCGGCGGCCGTCCACCTGCACGGTAAGATGGCCAGCGATGGCCGCCTGGCCGTGGCTGCCCTGTAGGAGCCGACCGTCCACCACCGCCGCCGCGCCGATGCCGGTGCCGAGCGTCAGCATCACTGCACCGTTCCGGCCTTGCGCCGCACCGTGGTGCCATTCTCCGGCGAGGGCCGCCACCGCATCGTTGGCCATGCACAGGGGCGCATCCCAGTGATCCCGCGCCCAGCCTGGCAAATCCAGGCCAGGAGCATCCGACCACTTGGCGTTGATGGCGGTGATGCGCCGCAGCCGGCGGTCCACCAATCCCGGCGTGGCCAGCCCCACCGCCGTTAGCGCGCGACCATCGCGCAGCCGATCGATGGCCTGCTGCAACGCGGGCAGCCGCGCCGCCAGGCCGTTGCCAGAATCGGAAGGCAGCAGGTCGCGGGCGACCACCGCGCCGTTTTCAACTAGGCCGAGCTTGATCCGGGTGCCGCCCAGATCGATCGCGATGATGTTACCCATCATTCGCCTGCCGGACCAAGTCGCAGGCGGAGATGGAAGCGATCGCTGCGGTAGTGAACCACCGCATATTCAAAGCAGGTGCCGTCCAACGTCAGCACCCGGCGTCGGCGTTCGAGGACCGGCATGTTGGTGCCTCCACCAAGCCGGCGGGCCACCTCGGCGGACGGCCGCACCGCCACCAGTTCCTCCTCCGAGGAGACTGGCTGTGGGCCGCCGCGAGCGCCGATGAGTTCATAGAGCGGACTGGCCAGATCGTCACCGGTGCGGAGATCAATGCCGGGTGTAAACCACGAAGTGAAGAGGGCGATTGGGCCATGATCGTCGCCGCGGATGCGCACGAGGTGTGGGATACGCGTACCGGCGCTGATTCCCAGGTGTTCTGCCACCGACACTGGGGCGGCACGCTGGTCGAGGTTGGCCGCAATCAGTCGGACGGCCACCCCGGCATGGGACATCTCCCTGCTGAAGCTACGGAATGCGGCCATATCACCGGTAATTGTTTTGGGGATGCGGCGGCTGCCGGTTCCGCGCCGACGTTCGATCAGTCCCTCGTTGACCAGCGCACCGATCGCTTGGCGCACCGTGCCGCGACCCACCTTTAACTGCTCGGCGAGGGTAATCTCGTCGGGAAGGATTGCGCCGTCGCGATAGGGCGGCTGGTCCAGCATGCGGCGCACGATGCCCTGGACCTGGGCATGCAGGGGCAGGGATGATCCAGGATCGACGGCAGCGTTGATCATGCCGGCACCAGCACCGCTGAGCCTTCGCGGCGCACCACCCGCATGCTAAATCCATCGCGGGCGATGGCTGCGTAGTCGTGCCCAGCATCGGACGGCCAGCAGGCGCCAAAGCTCAGTACCGTGGGCCCGACATTAATCGTGCGATGAGCGGTATCTGGTGGGATGGCATGGGTGCTGCCAGGGACCATGTACTCGGCCCGGCAGCGGCGGTCCCGATCCATCAGAAGCAAAACACCTGAACCGGAATAGGTGAAATAGAATTCGGTACGATCGCATTGAGCATGGAAGTGTCCCTTAGTCATCAGGTATTCATCGCCCACTAAGAGTGGTTCGATCCAGGTGGTTCCCCAGAATAAACCGCCCACGGTGCCCTCGGGAACCGGGAAGATGCATTCCGTAGCATAGGCGAGTTGCCCCTGGGGCATGGTGGCGCGTGCCGATTCGTCAGCGAAGAGTCCAGCCAGATTGCCAATCAGGCGCTGTGTGCGCATCACCCCAGTCCCGGTGACTGTCCCATTCGTCCAGTCGGTGAAGTTCAGGGCCCTAGTAATGTTCATATGTTCGAACATATGAAGAGGGCGGCCTTTTGTCAAGTAAGTGACACGCGCGGGATGTCCGATGAGCATCAGGCAAGAAGGTCATTGTGCATGGCCGGGCGATTGATGTCAGTTTTTAGGGCTCTTTGCTAAGATTAGTGGATAGCTGTCGGTCATCGATGAGCACGGGGCATTGGCCGCCAGTTCGCCCACAATCACGGTCAGCGGGACGCCCAGCTGCGCGCAGTGACGCTGTTCGCGGACCTGCAGCAGCGCCATCCCGGTCGGTTCCCGGATGGCCAGGTGCGAACCCTGGAGCGACGCATCCGCCAACGCTGTATGTCGAATCAATTCACCTCTCCCGCGTTCACCCACCGGGTAAACCACAGGTGGGGAACAGAATGGGAAGGATGAAACAGCAGATTGCCCTCGAAAAAATCAGATTTCCGTTCCTCCTCATCCTGATAAACGGGCATGAAGTCCAACGCCAACAGCTGTGTTCAGGATGAGATCACGGCGGCGCGGACCACCGACTCCGGCGCGTGCTTCCGGGTCGAGGTGTCGAATCCCAGGGGCATCGAATTCTCACAGGCGGCGAAGCTCACCGTCAAGGTGTCGGTGGCGCCGAAGGCCATCGGGCTGCTCGATGCTGACGCGGCTGCCGGAGCAGAAGTCCTCGCCAGCAGCAAGTAGGAGGCGGCTGCCATGCGCAGCCCACCAGCGCACGGCCGGCGGTAGGCTGGCCTTGCTCACAGATCGGTGCCTGCGATGGTTGGCTGGCCCGGATTGCCTCCCAAAAGCCTGGTATTCGCGCATCGGAATGCGCTCGCTGTGCATGATCCATTCAGCGAGGGAGAACTTCGCCGGCTGACCATGGTAGCGACCGGCAAGGACGCTGGACAGGTTCCAATGGACGAACATGCCGAAACGTGCCTCGCGCCACCAGCGCATGCAAGCGTCGTGCTCCTGGGCCGATTCGACTCGCACGGACGGGAGATCAGGAGCGGACGGAACCGCTGCTGGCTCGGCAGCACCCAGCCGCGGTGAAGCGAGGGTCAGGATGAGGGCGAGCGTGAGTCGCATGGCGAATCGTGTTCCTACTGATCGTGAGAGAGAGAGGGACAGATCCACGCTGCGGGGTTTCGTTATTGAGGTTTTTTGATGGTCAGTTTATGTATGACATGTTCATGTTCCTCGCAATCCTTGCCCTTGGTTGGGGTCAAGCAGAATTTCAATTCAGCTTCGCCAGAACCACTGGCCTCATCAATGTTGATTCTGATGGAAGTTACCATGGTGTCATCAGGTATGGTATACTCGTGACCATCTATAATGACCAACTGATCTTTGATGACGCAGTTTTCATTAGCAAAATCACCTGTCCCTTTTTGTCTAACCATGCACTTATAATCTCCATCGTTTCTATTGATTTGGTAAATATATGATCTGGTTGTTCCAGAACAGCCCGCAGCAACCAACGAAAACAGCAGCAGGAGAGGGATTGATGATGTGGTATTCATATGAGTCCTGGTGATGTCCTAAGGGTTTGACGCGTGGATTTCATGAATGGTTGACGGTGAATGAAAATGGCATGATCTGAATCGAAAGGTCCCACTTGTCCGACCTGTCACTCGGCCATGACCTGGTCAACGACCCGCTCGGACAAGGCCTGGTTGCGGTAGAATGTAATATTGACCCCTGGCTTCTTGGGGATGTTTGCCAGGAAATCCTTCATGATCTTCACGGGTTTTCCGTCCATCTCCCTGATCACATCCCGAACGGCGAAGCCAAGACTTGCCGCACGACTACCGGCAGGCACCTCCACGAAAAGAACCCCAGCGGCATCCGGCAATCCGGTGGCGGATACCTGGCCGATGGTGGTGACAGACGTGATGGTGGCGCCCAACCAGACCGTGGTGGCGACCTCGGCGGTGGTTGCATGGACCGCTGTCGGCGCATCGATGGCGGTGCGGGCCTTGGCCTTTAACCGTGGCGTCCTGACCCCGAAGGAATCCATGGGGAAGTTGACGAAACCCAGGGCAA
>JBILDK010000530.1:0-2522 GCA_044352625.1 Planctomycetota bacterium | reverse complement strand
TTCGCCGCCATCGGCTTCAGGATCCTGGTCGAACCGTGAAGACATACCTCCTCCTCGCCCTGCTGCCCCTGTGCAGCTGCATGCTTGCCGCCGCCGAGCCCGCCCGGACCCGGGCCGGCACCCGCGTTTCCACCGTGGCCGACACGGTGCCGCCCTGGGATGTGACGATGCATCTGGGCGCGGGCTATGACAGCAACGCCCTGCAGCTCGACGACCGCTCCCAGCAGGAGACCTCCACCGCGGTCTACAGCACCGACGCCACGGTCGGCTGGCGTCCGCTGGTGGGCGAGCGCGATGTCCTGCGCCTGACCGGGACGGTGGGCTACGATCGGCGCCCGCAGCTCGACGACCTCGACACCACCCGGGCCGGGATCGGGGTGGCGACGGCCAAGGAGTTCGCCGCCCTGGTCGGCGGTGCCAGCCTCAACCTCCAGCGCTACTGGGTCGGTGGCAAGGGCGTCGCCACCGAGGTGCGCAGCGGTGTTGGCGTGGGCTGGCTGCGTCAGGGTTCTGCGGACCTCTTGGCGCTCGAAGCGGCGGTGGTGCCCATCGATACCCTGGGCGACGGCCCGGCTGGGCTGGCGGCGCTCATTGAACTCAACGGCCGCGACGAAAGTAGCGGTCTGCTTGGCGCCGCCAACTACCGGCACTGGTGGATGCTGGAGGCCTGGCGGATCGAAGCCGGGCTGCGCGGCGGCCGCTTCCTCGCCGAGGTCGGCGAGGAGACCTACAACGTGGTCCAGCCGTGGATCGCCCTGCGCTGGCGGACCGCCACGTGGATGGCGGACGCGCGCCTCGCGACGGACTGGCGCGCCTATGACGCGGCGCGCACCGTGCTTGGCTCACCCGAGTCCAACCACACCACCATCGCCGGGCTGAGTCTCGACCGCAGCCTTGGCCATGACCTGTGGCTGGGTACGGTGCTTGGTGCCGGCGTGCGTTCGAGCGATGCCGTCGACCGTGATTACCAGCGCTGGCTCGCCGCCCTGCGCCTGACCTGGAGCCACCGTGGGGAATAAGTTCATGCGTTCCGTCTGTCTGATCCTGGTCGCGGTCCTGGGCTGGGCCGCCGAGCCCCTGGGGCAATGGCGTTTTGGCACCGGCACCATCGATGGCCGGCCTGCCGAGGTCGGCACCAAGGTGCTCGCCGGGCAGATGGTTGCCGCCGGCAACGAAGCGCCGATGCGCCTGAGTGGCAGCGAGGCGCCTGAGATCATCTGTATCTTCGCCGCCGGATCCCGGGGCAGCTTCACCACCGAGCAGGGGCCTGATGGCCCGCTGCTGGTGCTGAGTCTTGAGCAGGGCGCGGTCCAGGTCGAGGTCGGTGCGCGCGGGCCCTATGCCGGGGTCCGGGTGCGTGGGGCGGCGGTGGAGGTGTCGGTCACTGGAACCCTGTTCATTGTCGAGCGCCGCAACCGCGAGACCGATTTCGTGGCCCTGATCAACGGACGCCTCCGGGTCGGACTGCGCAACGAGGTGGCGCGCACCGTCGGGCGCAACGACGCAATCGACCTCACCGACCGCCGTGGCGTGAGTGCGGACACGGGCAGGGGCCTGGGAACGGGGATGGTCCTCGACAATCGGCCCCAACTCAACCTGGGCGCCCAGGCGCGCCCGGCCGTGGCCGACCAGGCGAGCGGGGCCGCCGCCGGCGGGACCAGAGATTGGACCCTCGATCTGGCTCAAGACCTCACTGCCGGCCCGGCGACTGCGGGTGGATCCGGCGATCTGTTCGCGGCCTTCGCAGGTGATTTGCTGGCCGGATTCAGTGACCTGGGCCTGCCCCCGACCGCAACGGGCGACACCACCACCGCTGCGGCGAGCGATGGGAACGTGGCCGCGGTCCTGCCGATCCCCCTGGCGCCTGCGGTCATCCCGCTGCCCCCCGCCCCGCCGCCTGGCCCCTGATCCTGCTTGGCAGCGTGCCGGCGCGACCATCATGCGCCGCCCCATGAGCGACCTGCCCGTCTACGATCCCGCCGCCATCGAACCCGCCTGGCAGCAGGCCTGGGATGCCGCGGGCATCCACGAGGTGCGCGACGATCTGCCGCGCGAACGCTGCTATTATGTGCTGGAAATGTTCCCGTATCCGTCGGGCAAGTTGCACATGGGCCATGTGCGCAACTACTCGATCGGCGACGCGGTGGCGCGCTACAAGCGCATGCGCGGCTTCGCCGTGCTGCACCCGATGGGCTGGGATTCCTTCGGCTTGCCCGCCGAACAGGCCGCCATCGAACGCGGGGCCCATCCCAAGACATGGACCTACGAGAACATCGCCTACATGCGCGGTCAGCTCAAGCGCATGGGCTTCAGCTATGCGTGGTCGCGCGAGTTCGCCTGCTCCGACCCGGGCTACGCCGAGCGCGAGCAGCACCTGTTCCTCAATCTGGTGGAAAAGGGCCTCGTCTATCGCAAGTCGTCCCTGGTGAACTGGTCCACCGGGCTGAACTCGGTCCTCGCCAACGAACAGGTGGTGGACGGCAAGTGCTGGCGCACCGGCACGCCGGTGGTGCAGAAGGAGC
>JBILDK010000529.1:0-2524 GCA_044352625.1 Planctomycetota bacterium | reverse complement strand
GGACGATGGCCACCACAAACCGCCGGTTGTACAGCTCAGGCTTGTCCGGGATGTCGATGGTCAGACCGATCTGAGCAGCACCATTGGCCGGGACGGTGAACACACGCTGATCAAGCTTGCACCAGGAGGGATCAGGGATTGCCTCATAGCCGACTTCCCAGGAAAGCATGCCCCCTTCGATAGGGTTCGCGTTTGCGATGTTGTAGGTCGTCTCTTGTGGCTGAGCGTTGGGGACCGTGAAATGAAATCCCGCTACTGCTGCCAAGTCCACCGGCTGTCCAGGGGTGATCCCCTGGAGCAAGAACAACCCTGGGCTGATCGACATCGACCACCCAGTATGGGGCAGGAACAGCACCACAACAAACAGCGCTAGGCGTCGTAAAATAAAGGGAGTCATGCAGGTACGTTCTTCGACGGGGCGTTGATTTCAAGTCATGGCGAAATGAATGACGTTACCGTGACCAGGAGGTCACCCGAGGTGGACGTGCTGCCCGTCACACGCGGGGTGGTAAGACGGATATCGAAGGGAACGATTTCATCCGCCGCGATCGCATCACCCACGCCACCAGCAGTCGCGAAACTGGCAAGGACCTGGTTTGAGGTGGTTAGCACGACCGGATACGTGCCACCCGCGTCGCGCGAAACTTCGATCATGGTCTTGTTTGCGGCAGCGAGCACCGCAGCCGAATTCGCCACCACTCCCCAGGTGGCATCGGTGGCCTTTACTGAGAGGTCCACAGCGGCTCCGGTCTTGTTCTTTAACGAGGTCCATCCGGTATCCAACGTCACCCGCCCGGCCGCCACGTCGGTCGAGGTCAAACGGCCGTGGACATTGGTATTATAAACACCAGCCTTGGTGACCCCATCGGCGGACAGTGTGGTGTCATCGAACCACACCCCGATTATTTCCCACGTTCGCTGCTCACTGGTCTTGGCTCCATCCGCAGGAACAACGGCCGCTCCGTTGGTGTTCCAAACCAGGGTCAAGGCATAGACGGACACATTGATTTTGACGACGAGATTGTCTGCAGCGGAGGCGACATGCGGGGCCACAAGCAAGCCCAGGGTAGCAATCAGAGGGAGGATGGGGCGCATGGTCGACTCCGTGGCTGAAGGGACGACACAGGTGAGTGCCGAGTCCGATTGGATCAGTTATACACCCATTTTTTTAATTCCGCTAGGGGGAACTTGCTTTACTTGCTTGGTAGGGCTTTTTTCGCCAGTCCATGCCGCTGTTCCCCTTGGTCATCCGCGGCTCTGGTAGCGCAGGCACCAGAAGCACAGGCTGCAGTCTGCCCTCTGGGCTCATGATCCCAAACGTCGCGGTTGATGGTTCATGGTTAGTGGTTCATGGTTTCGAGCCACGGTTTTACAACGTCGGTGGCGTTCACCCGTTGGGCACGCAAATACAACGCTGCATCGCACGGTGTCGGAACCATGAACCATCAACTGCGGTTTTCGGGATTATCATTGCCCGGCAGGCTGAAGCCCGCACTCCGGCCGGAACAGTGCTTGGAGCGCCGCCGCCAGCCCTATGGTGCCGCGCCTCCCGTGCGCTCCCCCCTGCTGATCCTTGTCGCCAGCCTTGCTGGTGTCGCTGCTGTCGAGCCCGAGATCGCCATCAATGATGTGGTGATCGAGGGCGCCAGCCAGATCCATCCGGACAAGGTCCGCTTTGTCTTGGATACGCGCCCCGGCCGGTCCTATACGCCGACCCAGTTGCAGCAGGCGGTGGCGGATGATGTGAAGGCGATCGAGAAGATGGGGCCCTTTGCCACCACCAGTGCCGAGTTGGCCTACGGCGAGGACGGCCGCTCGGTGACCGTGGTGTACCGGCTGTCAGAACTGCCGTATGTGGTGGAGGTGCGCTGGGAATCGAGCGAGAAGGTGGTGCGCCGAGGCTCGATCATCGAGCCATGGCACGGGCAAGGGCCGTGGGAATACGCCAGGCTCGGCTGGTTCGATCAGGACAAACTCAAAAAGCTGGTGGAGGTCCGCCCCGGCGCCTGGCTCAATCCGCTATTGCTGGAGAGCGACCGCCGGGCGCTGCTCGACAAGCTGCATGACGAAGGCAGCCGCTATGCCCGGGTAACCGTCGAGACGCCGACCATTCCGGGCGGCGTGGCAGTGGTCTTCCGCGTTGACACCGGCCAGGAGGTCGAGGTTGGCGAGGTGGTGATCGAGGGTCTGCCCGACGGCATCACCATGAACCAGTTCAAGCCCGGGTCGCTCAACCCGCAGGGGCTGCTCAATGCCAAGGGCCGGCCGTACCAGTCCGACCTGGTGCCGCTGGACGAAGGTTCGGTGATCCGCACCTTCCAGGATCTGGGCTTTCTCGATGCCAAGCTGATCCGCACCCGGCGCGAGGCCTTCGATTACGTGCGGCCCACCGACGAACGCCGCCGGCATGGACCCGACCTTGCGCCGGACGGTGCCCTGAACGATCGCATCGTGCTGGTGTACACCGTCGAAGCCGGGGCGCGCTACCGCTTGGGCAAGGTCAACTTCGTGGGCAATACCGTGG
>JBILDK010000528.1:0-2525 GCA_044352625.1 Planctomycetota bacterium | reverse complement strand
CGATCCGCAGACGACAAACGGCACCGTTCGCCGTGATGGCGACTGGTGGCTGCTTGGTCTGGCGGGTGCCACACCTGCCCTGCCCGTGCTCAGGGAGCCGCCCAAGTCCGACGTCAGTTGCGTCATTCGCCTTGGCGCGTTCGCCGACCTCATGTCGGCCGACAATGCTGCGATCTTCCACAAGGTCCTGGCGGTTCTCGGACTCGATCGCATTGATCTCCGTCTCGACACCTATCCCGGCGGCGTGCGCGAACACGGACTCATCGCAGGCTGTAACCTGCCGTTCAAGGCCGTCGATCCAGAGGCATTGGCGGGTTTTCCGGAGCACCCGGTAAGCCTCATCGCGGTCGGCATCGACGGCCAGGCCCTGGTCAAGCTGGCGCATGCCATCGCCGCTCAGATCGGCGATGAGGCTTTGCAACGCTACGATGCCGAGCTGCACAGTGTCCTCGGCATCGGGCTCGATCCCCTGCTGGCCGGATGCGATGGCACGGCGGTCTTCGCCTACACCCCCGGCGTACCAGTACCGGGCTTGACCCTCTCGCTTCCCGCATCGGCAACCATCGAGGCCCTGTTCGGCAAGCTGTGCGATGTGCTCGAGCCCGGATCAGGAGCCCGTATCCTCGCCAAGGCCAAGACGCAGGTGGTCGCGTTCCCGTTGCCGACGCCGACACCCATTCCGGTCATGATGCGCCACCTCGAACATCGCTGGGTGATCAGCACCGACAAGTCGTTGATAGATGGCCTGGCTGCCGGCAAGCCGGCACCTTTCCCCGTCCAGAAGGCGTGGAAAAATCCAGATGGCGCGGTTGTGCTCGCCTCGGGCGATACCAAGGCCCAGGTCCAGACTCTGCTCGAATGTCTGCCGATGGTGATGATGGGAAATCGCGATCCTGAAGTGAAGCACTGGGCCAAACTCATCCAGGGCGCTGTCAATGCCGCCCTGCCGCATTTTCAGCCGAGCGTCCTTGTCATGCACAAAGACCCGGATGGCTTGCGCCTCGAAGGCGAGAATGCGTTGTTCGCCGACATGGTGCCGCTAGCGGTTCTCTCGGGCGCGGCCCTGCCAGCGTTCTCTCAGATGTGCGAACGCTCGCGTCGGGCGAATGCTGGCAGCAACATGCGCCAGATTGCCATGTCGGCGATTGGCTACCAAAACGACCATGAGGAACAATGGCCGGCGGATTTCGCCGAGCTCAAAAAGTGGTCGGATGGCAAACTGGACGATAAACTGTTCCAGTGCCCTGGTCACCCTGAGATCAAGGAACCTTTCCTTTACGTCCGCCCCAGCCCTACTGCCAAGGGGATCCAGCCGGTGATCATCCAGGATCCCGCCTGCAACCGTGGCCAAGGCAGCATGGTGGTCTACGCCGATGGGCACTTCTCCTATGAAAGGGGGGCGGTGGCGACGGCGATGTGGGAGGAGGCTAAGCGTCTCGCCGCCTTGCCCAAGGCGAAGGACGGCGGCATCGAGACCCGGGACTGGACCACCCCGACGGACATCAAGGGGCGGTATCCGCAAGTGCCGGAAGCTCCGAAATAGGACCCATTCTGAAGGGTTGGACATGGCTGGACATCCGGCCATGCGGGCCCACGTGGCGTACAGAGCCAGGAAAGATCCACCACGAGACAGCAGGGCGCTGTTCACCCGACATGAACTCATGGGATGCCAAGTCATGGATGGGCGACGGAAGATGGTGGATGCGAACATGATCGGATGAGCACCCCCACCCTGCGGATGCTGCTCCAAAACATGCTCAAGCCCTCGATCTTCCGCACGGCTGACGGTCGGAACCACCTCGCGACCTTCGCCTGCATCGCTTCGCTCTTCCTGCTCTGGGCGATCTGCAACAGCATGATCGACGTGATGGACAAGCATTTCCAGGAGTTGCTGCATCTCTCGAAGGCCCAGTCGGCATGGGTCCAGACCGCCCATTACCTGGGGTACTTCCTGATGGCCCTGCCGGCCGGATGGCTGGCGCAGCGGCTCGGCTACTTTTCGGCTTTCACATACAGGATTAGAGACTGCATGTGCGGGAGGTCACCGGATGCCAAGACCGTACCCCGATTCGAGATGTTCTCTCCGTGTCTCTGGCTAAACTCACCTCACCTTCTCCCTATTTCCATCATTGTGGGGCCAGCATGCGCCATCTCATCCTCTCCCTGCTGATCGCTAGTGCTGCCACGGCTGCCGAACCTGGCAAACTCACCATCTTCGATGATGCCTGGCAGAACGGCTGGTTCGAAGCCGGACAGACCGGCGATCCCCTGCAGAAGGATGTCGTCCATGATGGAAAGGCGGCAATCGAAGTGATGATGGATGCCCAAAACACCATCTTCAACTGCTTCAACTCCAACATCATTCCTGTCGAGAGCTATGGGGCAGTGTCCTTCTGGGCCCATGGCAGCGACGATGGCGGCCAGAAACTGAAGGTCTATCTCAGGCAGCTCGACGGAGACAAGGACGTGGCTACGGTCATCCAGACCCTCAAGCCGTTGGTCAAAGAGGAATGGCAGCTCATCAC
>JBILDK010000088.1:0-8778 GCA_044352625.1 Planctomycetota bacterium | reverse complement strand
TGCGAGGGGCTCAACCTCGGACAGGGTGGCATCGCCCTGCTCGGCACGCCGCACCCGGCGTACCCGGGGCCCGAGGATCTGGTATGAGTCTGATTCCGGTGGTTGGTGGCGACACCACCTTTCCCTGCACATCCGCGTTTTGGCGCACCGCAGTTGACGAACACGCACCCCACGGAACGCAACGGCCCAACCACCAACCACCAACCACCAACCACTCGCCGTGGCACCCAGGATGAGCGGCCACATCTGTTCCGTCCTGGTGCTCGATGACGAGCCCAATGTGCGCGCCGCCCTCAGCCGCCTCGACCTGGGTGCCGGGATCAGCATGTACCCCTGCGCCACCGCCGCAGATGTCGCGGAGGTCATGGCGCGGGAGCCGATCGATGTGGCGATTGTCGATCAGCGCCTTGGTCCCGGGGATCCGCCGGGACTTGAGGTGCTGTCGCGCATCCACCGCGATGACCCGGACTGTTTCCGCATCATTTTCACCGGCGGGGCCGATCTCGATTTTGCTGCCGCGGCGATCAACCGCGGCCTGATCGACGCCTTCATCGCCAAGCCGTGGGACGACGGTCAGGTGCTGTCGTTGATCCATCAGGGTGCCGAAGCCTGCCTGTTGCGGCGCCACAACCGCGCGCTGCTTGGCGAGCTGTCGCAACGCAACTGCGACCTCATCACCTTCAACGCCAACCTCGAGGCGATGGTTGCTGAGCGCACCGCCCACCTGCGCGAAGCCCACGAACGCCTGAAGCAGCAGCAGCAGGCCATCATTCGGCTGGAAACCAGCGGCGTGGTCAGCTTCGTCGCCCGGGGCATGGCCCATGAATTGAACAATCCCCTGGCGGCGATCCTGGGCTATACCGAACGCCTGCGCCGCGGGGCCGAGGGCGACACCGCCCGCCGCCTCGACATCATCCTCGGCGAGGTTGAACGCTGCCGCCAACTGGTTGACCAGTTGCGGCGCATGGCCTCGCCGATCGACGAGAATCCAGTGCAGGTGGACCCGGTAGCGGCGCTTGAGCGGGCGGTTGAAAGCCGCCGGGAGCGCAACGCCGCGGTACCCTTCACCAGTGCGACCTTGCCAATTCCCCGAGTCATGGCTGCCCCCCGGGCCCTTGCCCGGGTGCTCGACGAAGTGCTGTCCAATGCCCTTGCTTTCGGCGCGGTGCGGGTCCAGCTCAGCGGTCACGCGGCCTATGGCCGGGTGCGCCTGGAGTTCGCCAATGATGGCTCCACCCCGAGCGAGGAGGTCGCAGCCAACGCCACCAAGCCGTTTTTCACGACCCGAGCGGCGGCCGGCAACCGCGGACTGGGATTGGCCATCGCTGCCGGACTGCTGCGCGACCAGGATGGCCATCTTGAGCTGTCCCCTGCTGCCGGCGGCGGGGCACTGGTCACCGTCACTCTGCCCACGGTCGAGGAGATGGAGACCGCCTCGGTCAGCGTCGCTGGCGGCGGGACCGGCCGGGTGCTGGTGGTCGAGGACACACCGATGGTGTCCGAGCTCATTGCCGAAGGCCTGCGCGAGCGCGGCTGGGAGGTCAGCTGCGTCGGTACCTACATGGCGGCGCGCGAGGCTGCCGCGGGGTCGTGGGATGCGTTGATCATCGACCAGCACCTGCCGGACGGCAGCGGACTCGACCTGGCGCGTGAATTGAGCGGGCGCTTTCGCGGACGCATTGCCCTGATGACCGGGGATGTCGCTGCGCTTGAGGGCCGCACCGAGGGCCTGCCTCTGCTCGGCAAGCCCTTCCGCATCGACGTGGTGGCGTCGCTGGTGGCCAGCTTAGCATTGCGCTGATGAACCAGCCCGGGGAGCGCAGGCTTCAGCCTGCTACGTGATGTCCAACGCACCTGACCAACAGTTACGACACTGGGGCCCGCATCTGCTGGTGCTGATGCTCGCCGTGGTGATACTGACCTGGATGCTGGCGGTCCTCGCCCCGGTACGTAATCCGATCCTCGATGGCGCAGCCTTGGCGGTGCTCACGCATCCACTGCTATTCACCCCCATCGACCGGCTGCTTCGCTTGCTGCCGCTGCCCAGCCTGACTCCGGACCGCCGCCGCGCCCTGGCGGCGGCGGGCGCGACCCTGTGCCTGGCAGCGATCCTCGGTGGTCTGGTACTGCTGGTGCTCGCCTCGGCTCTCGGGGGCATGAACTTGACCCTGGGGGCGATCTGGGGCGTGGTCACCCACGATCCGCAGAGCACCAGCGTGGTGATCGACCGGCTGGTGGCTCGAGCCGCTGACCTCCTGACCTTGTATCCGGCGCTGCCGGGTGATGCCGAAGACCTCCGCCCGTTGCTCGTGAGCCTGCTGGGGGTTGCCGAGCCCGGCAGCGACCTGCTGCGCTGGGTGGTGACTGGGACGGGTGGATTGGTCACCGAGATCCTGCTGGCGGCGGCGACCCTTTTTTACCTGTATCAGCGCGGTGGGCGGCTGGCGCACCGCCTACTCGCGGCCCTGCCCCTGGACCTGCATGCCCGCGCCACCATGCGTCGTCAATTGCGCGTGACCACCGGGGTCCTGGTCGGCGGAGCTTTGGCCCGCGCTGGGGCCTTGGGCCTGGCGGTCGGCCTGCTCGCCTGGGCGATCGGCGGTTTTGCGCCGGTGCTGGTGGGAGTGATCGGCGTGCTCGCCGGGCTGCTGCCGGCAATCGGGCCGTTCTTCATCTGGGTGCCGCTGGCCAGTCTCTTGGCGGGTCAGGGTCGTTGGGTCGAGGCGGTGTGCCTGGCGGTGGCCATCCACGCTGCAGCCTGGCTGATCAATCTTGGCCTGGCCCGCTGGCATCTGGCCTATGCCCGCGACCGCCTGTGGCTGAACTATGTGCTGTTTCTGGCCGTGGTGGGGGGCGTGCTGGGGGACGGCCTGCGCGGCCTGCTGTTGGGACCCGCAGCGGTGGTGGCTGGATCCATGGTGCTCGACCTGCTCGGTTCGCTGTACGGGGCACGCACCATCAGACGCGAACCAACCGCCTGAATGACAACGCCCCCGGTGGAAACCACCGGGGGCGTTGGAATGCCAATCACTCGCTCAGTAGCGCGAGCCGCGGTCACCGCCGCGATCACCGCCGCCATAACTGCCGCGATCACCGCCACCGTATCCACCGCCGCCGCCTTCACGGCGTCCGCCGCCGTATCCGCCGCCGCCGTATCCGCCGCCGCCTTCACGACGCGGGCCACCGTATCCCCCGCCCTGACCGCCACCCTGGCCGCCGCCCGGGGGCTTGGGCTCCGCCTCGCGCACGCGCAGAGGCCGGCCATCGCAGTCGGCGCCATTGAGCGCCTGGACCGCCTTGAGGCCTTCCTCGCGATTGGCCATGGTGACGAAGCCGAAACCGCGGCTGCGGCCGGTTGCGCGATCGCTGACCACCTTCGCCCGGTCCACTTGGCCATGGGCGGCGAAAAGGTTGGTCAGGCCCTGATCATCGACCGACCAGGGCAGATTGCCGACATAGAGTTCCACAGAAACCTCGAGGCACAGGCCCGCTAGGGGCCCAAGGGTGTATGCGGGGCGTACCCGCCTGTTCGCGGGGCGCGAACAGCGGTGGCGACGGTAGCAGGTCAGCGCCTTCCCACAAGGCTTTCCTTGCCTGCGTCGGCCCTGGGCCACCATGCTCCGACTTCATCCAGGGGGCGATCGTGGGCGAGTTGCGAGACCGATTGACGGCGATCCGCGAGAAGGTGGCGCGCTTTGCCGGGGTGGTGGACATCCCGCGCAAGCGCGAGGCCATCGCCCGGCTTGAGGCACGCATGAGCGAGGCCGAGTTCTGGAACGACCCGGCCAAGGCCCAGGCCCAGATGGCCGAGCTGAAGCTCCTCAAGGGCGTGGTCGATCCCTGGACGACCCTGGACCGGGCCGCCAGCGACGCCCTGGAACTGCTCGACCTGGCGGAATCCGAGAACGACGCCGCCAGCCTCGCCGACCTCGATGCCGAGCCTGCGCGCCTGGCGGAGGGCTACGACCAGTTGGAGCTGCGCCTGGCGATCAGCGGCAAGTACGACCGCTCGAACGTGTTCCTGACCATCAAGCCCGGGGCCGGCGGCGTCGAGAGCTGCGACTGGGCCGAGATGCTGTTCCGCATGTACACCGCCCACTGCCGCCGGCTGGGCTGGTCGTGCGAGATCATGGACATGCTGCCGGGCGATGTCGCCGGGCTCAAGATCTGCACCCTGGCGATCAAGGGCGAGAACGCCTACGGCTATCTCAAGAGCGAGATGGGCACCCATCGCCTGGTGCGGATTTCGCCGTTCGACGCCAACGCCCGCCGCCAGACCAGCTTCGCCGCGGTCGAGATCACGCCCGAACTCGACGAAGTGGACGAGGTGGTGATCGACACCAAGGACCTCAAGATCGACACCTACAAGGCCAGCGGCGCCGGCGGCCAGCACGTCAACAAGACCGAGTCTGCGATCCGCCTGACCCACATCCCCACCGGCCAGGTGGTGAGCTGCCAGACCGAGCGCAGCCAGATGGAGAACCGCGGCCGCGCCATGAAGATGCTCGCCGCCAAGCTGCAGCAACTCAAGGAAACCGAACGGCTCGACGAGCTCAAGGATTTCAAGGGCGAGCGCGGCACCATCGCCTGGGGCCACCAGATCCGCAGCTATGTGCTGATGCCCTACCAGATGGTGAAGGACCTGCGCACCGGCCACGAGACCAGCCAGGTCCAGGCGGTGCTCGACGGCGAGGTCCAGCCGTTCTGCGAATCCTACATGCGCTGGGTCCTCGCTGGGCGGCCAGACCGCAAGGCGCAATCGGCGGACTGAGCTGGGAGCGCAGGCTTTAGCCTGCATCTCGAAGCAGGCTAAAGCCTGCGCTCCCAGAGACGCGCCACCACTTCCGCCACCGAGCGTGGTGCCGGGCTTTCCGTAAAAGCGAAACCCGCACGCACAAACGAGGGCGTGTCCGCCAAGCCCGGGCGGCGCTTGAGCAGGGCGCGATCCAATCCCACCGCCAGACGCGGGGCGTGGCCGGCGGCGAGCTGGGCGAGCCGGCGATCCAGCGCGGATTCGTGCCAGCGGTGGAACAGCTCGACATCGATGCCGCTGCCGTCCGGCGCGACGAAGCGCAGGTCGGGCACCGCGAGTTCGCCGCCGGGCATGGGCAGCAGACTCGGCGTGGCGGTGGTCCAGCCGTCGAGTTTCGCGAGCACCGCCGCGCCCAGTTCGCGCAGCTCGGGCGGGACGAATCCCGTACCCGGCAGGCTTCCGGGCAGGCCCAACTCATGGCTCAGATCAAGTCGCGCCGTGCCCGCGCCACGACCCAGGCTGACCTCGGCGGTGGCGGTCCAGGCGCGACAGCCGGCAAGGGCGGGGAGGAATTGCGCGAGGTTCACGCCGTAGCGGCTGGCCTGATCGAGCACCGCGTCGGGGCCGGCGACCTCCAACGCCAGGGCCTGGCCGTCCTCGCGGACCTCAGCCAACAGCCGGCGGAAGCGCACCTGGGTCAGCAGCCGGCGGCGCGTGCCCGCGTCACGGTCGTCGAGCACCACGCACAGCGAACGCGCCCCGAGCAGCAGCCCCTGGCACTGGGCGAGATTGTAGCGCCCGATCAGTTCGTCGGCGCTCCACGCTGGCGCGGCGCTGACCACGGCGGCTTCAGGCAGGTCGTCGTACAGCTCATCGTGCAGCCGCTCGGGCGTGGTGGCGCAGTCGGCGGCGATGGCGGCGAGATGCTGCGCCGCGAGGTGTGCGGGCGAGAGCAGATGCCGCGCGCCGGCGTCGAAGGCGCGCTCGCGCAGCCCTTCGCGCGAGGGCGGATCGGTGAGGGTGCAGGCGTCCACCACGAGTTTTTGCAGACCCTTCGCCACCACCAGGCTGCGAAAGCCGTGCAGCACCGGGCCCGCGGCGTCCTCGGCCACGCCGATGGCCTGGCCGGTCGCGCCGCGCCAATGGGCGAGGATCGCCTCGGCCAGCGCCGCCACCGCCGGGGTGGCGCGCAGCAGCGTGGGCACCACCGCGTCGCCGGCGACCTTGAAGCGCAGGAGGTCCTTGCCTAGCACGGGGGGAGGCTCCCAGGTCCGGTCGTCCGATCGTCCGGTCGTCCGGTCGTCGGATGCCATCGTGCCATGACCTCAGTGCTGCTGCGGCGAAGACCACCGGGCAACCAGACGACGGACGCCATCGCGGCACGAAGCCCGTGCTGCCGCGAAGACGACCGGACGACCAGACGACCAGACGACCAGACGGTGGCAATCATGCTTCCTCCCCGAACGCCACATGACTGCGCCGGCGCTCGCTGGTGTAGCCCTCGCCGGTGCCGGCGCTGACGATCTCGTAGAGCATCGCGGTTTTGCCCGCCTGCGGACGCAGGATGCGGCCCAGGCGCTGCACATGCTCGCGCACGCTGCCGCTGCCGCTGACGATGATGCCGACGCTGGCCTCGGGCACGTCCACGCCCTCGTTGAGGACCTTGCTGGTGGCCAGCACCGGCCAGCGCCCGCTGCGGAAGTTGGTCAGCATCGCCTTGCGCTCCGCCGGACGCGTGCGGTGGGTCAGCACCGGGATGCAGAACAAGCGGCCGAGGGTGTAGGCGGTGTCGTTGTCATCGGTGAAGATGATGCTGCGCTCGCCGCCGTGGTCGCGCAGCAGGTCCCAGCACGCGCGCAGCTTGGCGCGGCTGGCGCGCGAGATGGCGCGCTGGGTGCGGTAGGCGCGCATCGCGGCGCGGCCGCGGCTGTCGCGGGCCGCTGCCGACAGGAACTGCTGCCAGCCGTCGGGCTTGCTGAAATCCACGCCCACGGACCGGGTGAAGGCGAGGTACTCCTGGCGCGCATCGGCATAGGCGATGGCCTCGTCCGGATCGAGCGTGGTCTCGACGATCTCGGCCTGGTAGCTGGCGAGGAAGTTGCCCTCCAGCTCGCTGATCGCGGTGCGGTGGACAATGGGCCCGAGCAGATCCGTCAGGCGTTCGTGGCCGCCGTCGGCGCGCTCCGGCGTCGCGGTCAGGCCGAGGCGGAACGGCGCCAGGCAGGCGGTGGCCACGCTGCTGGTGGCGGCTGCCGGCAGATGGTGGCACTCATCGCACACCAGCAGGCCGAAACGATGGCCATGCCACGGCATGAACAGCACGGCGGAATCGTAGGTCGCCACGGTCACCGGACGCATGGTCTTTTCGCCACCGCCATACTGGCCGACCTCGGTGCCCAGGCGCTCGGCCAGGTCGCCGGCCCACTGCTGCACCAGGTCGATGGTCGGCGCGATCACCAGGGCGCTGCGCTGACAGGCGAGGATCGCGCGCAGCGCGACATAGCTTTTGCCCGCGCCCGTGGGCAGCACCACCACACCGCGGCGCTGGGCCGCCTGCCACGCCGCCAGCGCGGCGGTCTGGTAGGCGCGCATCGGCCGGGGCGCGGCCTCGTGCAGCGCCAGCTCGGCGTAGCCCTTGGCGCGGTCCTCGTAGTCGGCCCGACCGTGCAGCGCACGCAGGATCGCGGCATAGCGGTAGGCACTGGCGCGGTGCCGGCCCACGCGCTGGTCCCACACCACCAGCCCATCGAGCAGCGCGGCGGCCTCGCCCAGGTCCGACAGCAGAAGGGTGCCGTCCGCGAAATCGATTCCGACGGTCATCGTGGGGGCTGGGATAGCGCCGGGGCCGGCACGGACAACCACCGCCCGTCCGTTGAGGCGTCCGCACCGTCCATAAGCTGCAACCATGGCCCGCCCCAAACGCTCCTCCCAGCCCGCCGACCCCGAACAGGACGCCGTCACCGGCGCCGTCGCCGCCAACCTGGCGCGGTTGCGGGCCGAGCGCGGCTGGTCGCTCGACGTGCTCGCCGGCCGCGCCGGGGTGAGCAAGGCCATGCTCCACCAGATCGAGTCCGGCCGTTCGGTGCCGACCATCGCGGTGGTGTGGCGCGTGGCCCAGGGGCTCAACGTGCCGTTCGGCGACCTGCTTGCTCGTCCCGCCACCAGCAGCGACGCGCTGCTGCGCCGCAGCGAGGCCAAGTGGCTGACCAATGCCGAGGGCAGCTTCGCCTCGCGCGCGCTGTTTCCCTTCGACGGTCCGGCGCGCTCGGCGGAATTCTACGAATTGCGCCTCAAGCCCGGCGCAGTCGAGGAGGCCGCCGCCCACGCCCACGCCACCATCGAGCACCTGGTGGTGTCTGCTGGAACGATCGAAGTCGCTGTTGGCGGTGAAGTCCACCGCGTGGCGGCCGGGGACTGCCTGGTCTTCGCCGCTGATCGGCCGCACACCTACCGAAACAGTGATGTTCGGCACGATGCGCACGCCTTTCTGATGATGACCTACGCGCTGCCCGGTCAGATCCACGCCTGAGGCCGATCGCGCCGCCTGTAGTTATGGCGTCCGTTCCGGATGTTTTATTGACCATCTCCAAACCCATGCTATAGAGCGTCCACCACGGAGCCCCCATGTCGCATCCCGAAACCCTCTCCCTCCACGCCGGCCAGGTCGCCGACCCGACCACGGGCTCGCGCGCGGTGCCGATCTACCAGACCACCAGCTACGTCTTCAAGAGCGCCGAGCACGCCGCCGACCTCTTCGCGCTGCGCGCCTTTGGCAACATCTACACCCGGCTGATGAATCCCACCACCGACGTGCTGGAGAAGCGCGTCGCAGCGCTGCACGGGGCCACCGGCGCGGTGGCCACCAGCTCGGGCCAGGCGGCGATCTTCTACGCCATCGCCGCGATCACCTCCGCCGGGCAGAACATCGTCAGCTCCTCCAGCCTCTACGGCGGCTCCATCAGCCTGTTCCGCCACACCCTCAAGCGCTTCGGCATCGAGGTGCGCTTCGTGGACAGCAGCGACGC
>JBILDK010000527.1:0-2539 GCA_044352625.1 Planctomycetota bacterium | reverse complement strand
CCGCCTGAGCGGCGCATCGTCGCCGGCAAGCCGGCCAGCGGCACGATTACCATCACCGCCAGTGCTACCGATGGCTGGTTCCAGCTCGATATCAGTGACGATGGTAGCGGTCTGGATCTCGACGCGATCCGGCGCAAGGGCGAGAGCATGGGCTTGGTGCGCCCCGGCGCCGCGCTTGATGAGCAGGCCATCGTCAACCTGATCTTCGCGAGCGGGCTGTCTACTGCCCAGCAGGTCAGCGATGTCTCGGGTCGCGGAGTGGGCATGGATGTAGTGCACCGTCAGATCACCGAAGCTGGCGGCACCATCGCGGTGACCACCACGCCGGGCCAGGGCACGCGCTTCAGCGTGCGTCTGCCGGTCGCATCCACCACCCACATCGTCAACGCCTTCCTGGTGCGTAGCGGCGCCGGCATTTTTGCGCTGCCCCTCGACCTGGTGCGCGAATCCTTCGCCGATGACGGTAGCAGCCATGGCCTGGTCATCCGTCACGGCCGGACCCTGGCGGTCGTGGCGCTCGCCCGCTTGCTTGGCCAGGACGAGCCCGGACAACGACAGCAGGTTGACCGGAGGACCGTGGTGACCGTCGAACGTCAGGGGGTCCAACTCGCGGTCGCCGTGGATGAGACCCTGGGCGTCCGCCGCCTGGTGGTCAGGCCGTTGTACGGTCTGGTTGAGGGTGACCTGGGCGATTGCTTCCAGGGGTCGGCGCTGCTCGGCGATGGCTGCTTGGCGCTGATCGTCGCGCCTGACGCCCTGTGCGGTCCGGAAACGCATCATGCCTGATCCACTCCACCGCGTTGCGCTGGTGCTGGCCAAAGCGGACAACGCGTTGCTGCCGCGCCTGGGTGCTGCCTTGGCCAAGCAGGGTCTGGGTTGCACCACCTGCACTCAGGCAGCCCAGGCTTTCATCCACCTGGCCCGTCATGATACGGCCGAAACCGGCATCGTTGTCGCCGTGATTCTTGAGGCCATGCCCGGTCTGTCGGTGAGCGCTCTGGGCACGTCCTTGCGGGGATTGCCGGGCCGAGGTGCGCTACCGCTCATCCTGGTCGATGATCTGGCCAGGGCCCCGGCCAGGGCGCTCGTGCTGCGGCCACCCGCCGCTGCCGCCGATGTGGCGAGGCTGGCGGCCATGCCTCCAGACCTGTGGGCACAGTCCGCCGCAGGCTCGCCCACGACGCTCCCCGCCACCACAACCGCACCAGCAGCCGGTGTCATTTTGGTGGTCGATGACCACCCCATCAATCGCGCCATGATGAGCTTGCAGGCGAAGGGTGTCGGCCTGCCCATCGAAATCTGCGAGGATGGCGCCGCGGCCGTGGCCCGGGTCGCGGCGGGCGGGGTGCGCCTGGTGCTGATGGATTGCCAGATGCCGGTGATGGATGGCTATGCCGCAACACGTATCATTCGGCAGGCGGAATCCGGCTCCACCGGCCATCTTCCCATCATCGCCGTCACCGCCAACGCCATGGCCGAGAACCGTGCGCTCTGCCACGAGGCCGGGATGGATGACTTCCTGACCAAGCCCGTCACCCAGGAGGAGTTGGTACGAGTCATCACTCGCTGGCTGGTCCCACCGCTCCGCACGGCGTCGGTGGAGTTGGAAAGCCGGTTTCAGGATTGCCCGGTCTTCGACCCGCAACCGCTCCACCAGATCGAGCGCATCGCCGTGGGCAGGGGACGCATGCTGGCGAGCATCCTGTTGGCCGACCTGCCGCCATTTCCGGCCGCCGTCCAACAATGCATTGATCACGACGATCTCGCCGGACTGGGCCGCCTCGCACACAAGCTGAAGGGCAGCGCCGGAAGCCTGGGCGCCATGGAGCTTCATCTGGCGTGCAGCGCGCTGGAGCTCGCTGCGCGGAGCCAGGACCGCAACGCCTGTGCCCAGGCCATTCCCGTGGCACTTGAGGCCCTCGACCGCCTGCCACCCGTGCTGACCTCATTCATCGACGCACTGCCAAAGCCATCAGCCTGACACGTGAGGCAAGCACCAGCCATTTCGGCTGCACGGTCGAGGGTACAAAACCCAGTCCGCACGGCCACGGGCCGGCAGCGTAACCGGCGCGCAGCGCACCAAGCGCGGTGGCGGATTACTTGACGGACGTGGGCGCGAAGCTCTTTTGCACGTAGCGCAGCAGGGTTTCTTCGCTCATCGCAAAGACCTGGAACTGGCGAGCAGCCGCCTGTTCGCGGTCAGAGCGTTCGCCGGCCACCAGCAGGTCGCAGCCTGGCCCGAGCTTGCTCGCGACCCGTGCCCCGGCGGCGCGCACGAAGCCTTCGATGTCTTCCCGGGCGTACTGGGTGAATTCACCGGCCACGAATACCACCGGGGTACGCTGGATGTCGAACAGGGGGTTGCCGACCAAGTCGCCGGGCCCAACCGGATTGTTCCGCGGATCGGTGACTGCGGTCAGACGGCAGCGGGTGATGCCCGAGCTGACCTGCACGACCTCGGCCATGCCTTTCTCGATCTGGCGACCCTGATGATAGGTGAAGACCTGGAAGAGCTGACCGGGCTTGACGCCTTCACGGT
>JBILDK010000526.1:0-2545 GCA_044352625.1 Planctomycetota bacterium | reverse complement strand
TCGAGACCCTGTGCCGCTATCCCTGGCCGGGCAATGTGCGCGAGCTGGAGAACTGCCTGGAGAAAATGGTGGTCATGGCCCCGGGCAAGGAGCTGACCGCCGACCTCCTGCCGATGGCGGTGGTGGCCTTCGACCCGCACCAGGAATCGGACACGGCCCGCGGCATCGCCACCTTCGAGGCGCGGCTGAAGCAGTGGATGACGAGCGAGACCCGGGCCGCGATCGAGCGCGGCGCCGGCGACCTCTATGAGCATGTCCGCGCCAAGTGGGAACGCTACCTGTTCGAAGCCACCCTCGACGCCTGCGCCAACAACAAGAGCAAGGCCGCCCAGTTCCTTGGCATCACCCGCAACACCCTGGCCATCCGCCTCAAGGAACTGTCAAACGAGAAGCGCGAGTGGGCGGTGGATTGATCGCAGGCCAGCATTCGCTTAACCGGCAATCCTTGCAGACTGGTCAACCATTACCAAACGGGCGGTCCAAAGCGGATTCATTCGACCTATCTTGCATCCAGTACTGTGCTCAGTACGGATAGTGCCCTATTAATAGCGATCTATGCCCGATTCCCGACTCCCACCTATCCTGTCCTTGCCTCCAGCCCTGCCCGACCTGTCGGAGGAGGTCACCAACCAGACGGCATTGCCACCGATTCCAACCGCGCCACTGGCCGATCTCCCGCCAGTTCCACCAGCATTGCCCGAGGTGCCGAATACTCCGGTTGGTGGTTCAGTCAGCCAAGCCTTGAGCGTACTCGAATCCTCCGCAGGTATCGGACGACGCGGCTTTTGGCTGTTTGCCGGAGCCTGCTGGGCAACCGCGATGCTGTCGGCCCTCTGGCCGATCAATCATCTGCACACGCTCGCGCGTGGCGGTTCGCCCTCGGCCTCCTCGCATGCTTACCTGCAAGGCCTCGTCGACGCGCTGAGTACCAGCAACGCCATGCCGCCGGTTCCGACTTTGCTGACAGGGTCGTGGCTTGGACTCACCTTGGTCATCGCAATAGCCATCGCGCCGGTACTGATGATCGCCGCTGTGTGGCAACGGCACCCATTCCTGCCAATTAGCCGCGTCCGCTGGCTGGGCATGGTTCCCGCAGTCGCTACGCTCATCGGCGGGTTTGGCATGTACTGGTTTTCTGCAACGATCACCCTGGATGCGCACACGCTCCGAGCTGTGTCCAAAGACGCCAACATGGCTCACGACCTATTCGGGGGCAATGCCCCCATCTCGGCTTGGATCATTAACCGTGGAGGCTCGCCAAGTGCGCTCAAAGTTCTGGATGATGGCCACCTGATTCTGCTACATCAGCCTGTGTATTGGGTGTGGCTCGTAACCCTGGCGCTCAGCGCCGCAGTCGGTGTCTGCTGGGCAATCGCCACTCCGTTTGGGGCCTCATTGGCTACCGTTTTCCCGCCCATGACTGGCGCACGTCCGAAGACCAGCGCTGTGCCCATGGGTCTATGCACCGGATGTATCGTTGTTGGATTGCTCGTCGCCGGATCCTTATCCGATGGTGAGTCAGCCATTGCCGACAGGAAAAAACACCTGCAAGCGATGGAAGAGGCCCTATGCGAGCAAGCCGTGCGCGAGGACCAGGACAGGGCTGAGCAGGAAAGGATCCGCCAGGATCGAGAGGAAGCAGAGAGGACACAGATCACGCTCAGCCGCCGCAGGGAAGCCGAAGCGCTCCAGGCTCGGGATCTTGCCGTCATTGAGGAGCGCCAGCGTTCCATGAAGGAGGAGGATGAGGCCAAGATGGAACGTGCACGGGCCGACAAGCAGGCAGCGGTCGCCGAGCTCGAACGCGCCGCGGCGGCCAAGCAGGAAAAGGTCGCAGAGGTGGCGAAACAGGCTGATTCTGATCACATGCAGTTGATATCGGCATGGACCACAGCCAAAGATTCCATCATCCTCATCCATCCAACGACACTTGCCGCCTTTGACCAAGCGATCGTCGATGTCGATCGCCTAGAAGACACAGCCAAGAAGGCCGGCGCTGTTGCTGAGCGTGCCGACATCCTCGCCCGCCTCACTGGCGAGCGTGCCGCCTTGGTGAAGGCCCAGGAAAACCGGGTGATAACCATCAAGACCATCTTTAAGGAAACCGAGTACCGCAAGCTCAGCGAGGCGTCGCAAGCATTCCATGACTACCTTGCCGCCGGTGGAGACCGCTCCCGCATTGCTAACCTCGCCACCCGACTGGAAACACCGTACCCCTGGGCCACAAAGACGGGCGACGATGCGCATGGAACCTGGGCTGACCTTGATGCCGGCAAGATTTCCATTCGCATGCGAAAAGTGACCGTGGGCGAAGAGAATGCCAAAACGACGAGGGTGCTATGGTTCGCTGAACATGAGTTCTCGGCCCTCGATTACCTAGCGATCATGCCCAACACATTGGCCGTAGATATCCCATCGACCAACATGCCCGCCTGTGGCATCGGCTGTCTCCCGACAATTAGGATGGCCGCTTAGCGACAATTAGGATGGCCGGTCCTGCGGTTGCCATGGGCACCACCACCAGCGTAGCTGGGATGGGGGATCC
>JBILDK010000525.1:0-2546 GCA_044352625.1 Planctomycetota bacterium | reverse complement strand
CCGGCGTGGAGGAGGCGGACTTCGCCGCGCGCTGCGTGCGCTGCGGGGCGTGCATCCAGGCCTGCCCCACCGGCGCACTCCAGCCCATCGCGCTGGAGGCCGGCCTCGATGGCGTCTATACCCCGGCGCTGCGGCCCCGGCGCGGTGCCTGTGAAGCCAACTGCACGCGTTGCGGTGAGGTCTGCCCCACCGGTGCGATTCCGCGTCTCGACCTCACGGCGAAGCTGGCGGTCCCGCTCGGTGTCGCCGCGATTGATCGCACCACCTGCCTGCCCTGGGCCACCGGCGAGACCTGTCTGGTGTGCGAGGAGCACTGTCCGGTGTCGCCCAAGGCGATCACGCGGGTCGCGCGCAGGCATGGCACGGTTGAGGCGCCGGTGATCGACAGCGACGCCTGCATCGGCTGCGGCTGGTGCGAGCGTGTGTGCCCGCTTGAGGTCAGCGCCATCCTGGTCTATCGCCCGGGCCGGGCGCCAGCAGGGTCTTGCACCACCTGCCCCGGCGGCGCCTGCCGCACGTGCCCCTAGCACGCTCGCCACCGCTGCCAACATGCTCACGTCACCAACCAGGAATCCCGTTATGCCCTCGATCAAAGGTACTCAGACCGAAAAGCACCTGCTCATGGCCTTCGCCGGCGAATCGCAGGCCCGCAACCGCTACACGTACTTCGCCGGCAAGGCCCGTAAGGAGGGCTTCGTGCAGATCGCGGCGATCTTCGAGGAGACCGCCAACCAGGAGAAGGAGCACGCCAAGCGCTTCTTCTCCTTCCTCGAAGGCGGCGACCTGGAGGTCACCGCGACCTTCCCCGCCGGCACGATCGGCAGCACCGCCGAGAACCTCGCCGCCGCCGCCCATGGCGAGCACGAGGAATGGACCGATATGTATCCCGCCTTCGCCAAGGTCGCCCGCGAAGAGGGCTTCGCCGCCGTCGGCGCCCTGTTCGAGAAGGTCTCCATCGCCGAGAAGCATCACGAGGAGCGTTTCCGTGCGCTGCTCGCCAATGTCCAGGCCGGGAAGGTCTTCCACAAGGACGCGACGGTCACCTGGGCCTGCCGCAACTGCGGCTATATCCATGAAGGGGAAGACGCGCCCAAGGCCTGCCCGGCCTGCGCCCATCCCCAGGAGCATTTCGAGGTCCAGGCCGCGAACTGGTGACCATGCAGACCATCGTCCTCGTCCGCCACGGGTATCCGCTGTCGTGGGATCAGAAGCTGCCGGTGCGCGGTTCCCCCGCCCATCTGCGTCTCGATGCGACCCTGGCGGAGGTCGGCGTGCGCCAGGCCCAGGCCTGCGCCACGCAGCTTGCGGCGGGCGGGGCCGCAGCGGTGCTGTCATCGCCGTTCCGACGCTGCCTTGAAACCGCCGACCTCATCGCCGCCGCCTGTGGCGCGGCGGTCACGCCGGACTGGAGGCTGGGCGAGGTGCTGCTCTCGACCGTGCTCGGCAGCCCGTTCAGCCCGGGCAGCGCCATGGATCCGGACTGGGAGGACCGCCGGAAGGGTGCGGGCAAGCCGTCGCATCCTGAATCGGACCGCTCCATCCACGAGCGGGTGATGAAGACCGTGAACGAGCTCAAAGCACGTAAACCGCACGCCCAGCGCGTGGTGATCGTGTCCCACGAGATCATCCTCAAGGCGCTGATGAACGCGATGACCGGGCGGCAGGTCGCTCTCGACTGGCATCCGGGCGCGCTGACCACCCTCACCCGGGCAACGGCGGTGGACCGGCAATGGCGCATCGTGGGCGAGCCTGCGGCGTGCGCGCACCTTGGCGCCGATGACCGCACCGAGCCGGTGGAGCAGATCGTGCACCGCTACCATCCGCTCGACAGCCGCTCGTGATCCCCTGGGTCCGGCTCGCCAGCGCGCCGATCCCGGGCGGTGGCGAGCTGCACCTGTACCGGCACGGTCGCGACCTGTCGATCCGGGTCGGTCGCGACGAACTGATGAACAGCCGTGCCCACGCCTCGGAGGACGCCCTCGCCGCCCTGGCGTTGGCGCGACTCGGTTCGCGTGGCGCGCCGGTCGTGCTGGTGGGTGGCCTGGGCATGGGCTTCACCGTTGCCGCAGCGTTGCGCGGGCTCGGGCCCGAAGCGCGCATCCTGGTGGCAGAGCTGGTGCCCGAGGTGGTGGCGTGGAATCGCGGCGAGCTGGCGGCGGTTTCCGGCAATGTGCTCGCTGATCCCCGGGTGGCGGTGCAGATCGGGGACGTGGCGGAGGTGCTGCGCGCGCGCTGCGCTGGATTCGACGCGATCCTGCTCGATGTGGATAACGGCCCCAGCGGCCTAACCGCCGAAGCCAACCACTGGCTCTACGGGGTGGCCGGGTTGCAGCGCGCGTATGCGGCGTTGCGTCCCGGTGGCGTGCTCACGGTGTGGTCGGCGGTGCGCGACGAAAGCTTTACTCGGCGGCTGGTGGCGTGCGGTTTCAGCGTCGAGCTGGAAACCGTTCACGCCCACGGCACCCGCGGCCCGCGCCATGTGATCTGGGTGGCGCAGCGCTGAGATCCTTGCAGCCCGGTCCGGCTGGGGATAGTCGCCGTCCACC
>JBILDK010000524.1:0-2551 GCA_044352625.1 Planctomycetota bacterium | reverse complement strand
CTTCATGGTGCGGGATCCAGCAACCGGTGGACCCGGGCGGGGACGCCGAGGGCGACGCAGCGCGGCGGAAGATCGCGGCTAACCACGGCTCCGGCTCCGACCACGGCGCCATCGCCCACGCTCACGCCGCCGATCAGCCGCACCCCATCACCGAGCAGCACGTCGTCGCCCACGGTCGGCGCCCGGCCGTGCTCGCCGAGCAGGCGGACACCGCCGTAGATGGTGGCCCGGGCGCCGATGCGACTGCCGATGGCGATGAGCACGCCATGCGGATGGGGCAGAACCAGCCCCGCGCCGACGTGGCAACCACGGGCCCACTCCAGCCCATGGAAATGCAGCAGCATGCGGTAGGCGAGAAAAGTCGGCAGGCGGCGGGCTTCGCACCACAGGTGGAGGCGAATCCAGAACACGGCCGACGCGGCATTGGGCAGGATCAGACCTAAGCAGCAGCGGCCGAGCGAGTGTCCGCTGCGCTGCAGGTCGGCGCGCAGATCAGCGAGCATGACGGCCTCCGATCAGGCCCGGCACGGGCTGGGTCACCTGTTTCCAGTCGTAGTCAGTCGCGGTTCGACGGGCGCCATCAACCAGCGCCTGGGCGGCAGCGTCGTCGTGCAGGAGCCGGAGCACTGCCCGGGCGAAGCTGGCGGCGTCATCGGCGCGCAGGGTGTTGCTGGCATCAGCGGCCAGCCCGTCCACGGCGGCAGTGGTGGCGACCAGGGGCCGGCCCAGGGCCCAGGCCTCGACCACCTTGAGCCGCGTGCCGCCGGCGATGCGGATCGGGGCCACCACCACCCGCGCGGCGGCGTAAGCTGGCAGCACCGAGGGCACGGCGCCGCTGACGCTGATGCCGGGCAGGCTCGCCAGGTCACGCACCGCCGCTGTCGGATCGCGGCCGACGATGCGGAATTCCGCTGCCGGCTCGGCGGCGCGAATCGCAGACCAGATGTCGCGGGCGAACCAGGTCACCGCATCGATGTTGGGTGGATAATCCATGGCCCCGACGAAGAGCACGGCGGGCGTGGAAGGGAGGGGGCCTTGGGCCGGCAGCGCGGCCAGAT
Organism: Planctomycetota bacterium; assembly: GCA_044352625.1. Classification (GTDB taxonomy): domain Bacteria; phylum Planctomycetota; class UBA11346; order UBA11346; family UBA11346; genus JAKLKR01. The sequence goes on along the minus strand of JBILDK010000524.1, from coordinate 1,493 downwards.
CCACGCCATTGGGCACCACCAGCACGGGTCGCGGCGTGCCGACGATGCGCGCCAGGCTGTCGCGGTCGGAGGGGGCGCAGACGATCTGGCCGGCGACCACGCGGGACGCGGTGCGCTCGTAGCGGCGCAGCAACCGCCCGCGCAGGCGATCGCGCCAGGTGCCGGGGCGCACCGCCTGGTCCAGGTCGTGGAACACCGCATCGACGCGCGAGCGCGCCAGCCACCAGGGCACGCCGGGCAGGGCGAGCCGGGCATAGGCGAGGCTGACCAGATCGAAGACCAGGGCCGCGTCGTAGTGCTGTCCGGCGAAGAAGGTCCGCACCTGCTCCGCCGCTGCCGGGTCGAACCAGTGCCGGCAGTTGGGTGGCAGGGGGTCAAGGATTTGCCGCCACAGCGGGCGCCAGGGTTGCAGGCGCACGGATACCACGGCGAGCCGCTCGACCGTCGCCGCGACCGCTGTCTCGGCGCCAGATGCTGGAGGGGTGTCCACCAGGCAGGCGGCATCGACCGTCGCCACCGCTGACAGTGCGTCGAGATAGGCCCCAGCCATTTGGATCACGCCGCGATCGCGGGGCCAGGGCAGAGTGGGCAGGATCACTGCGACGCGCATGGCGGGCAGCTTCGCGCCGGCGCTGGGATCGCGCAAGGCGCCTCCTGGATTGGCGTGGCGGATTCGCCTGGCATGGTGCACGGGTGCGTTCCACCCGGCTTGCGATCGCGTTGACATGGTGAACCGCGCCGCCCTGCTCGGCACCGTGACCGGCTATGTGCTGGTGCTGGCGCGGATCCTGACCGGGTTGGTCACCTTCCGTCTCGCCTATGGTGCGCTCGATGCCCGCGAGCTGGGTTTTTATGCGGTGGTGTGGTCGCTGCTCAGCCTGCTCGGACTGTTCGATTTCGGCGGTGGCTACACGCTGCAACGCTTGGCCGGAGCCCTCGCCGGGCGCACCGATGGCGAAGCCCAGCAGCAGCGCCGCGAGGCGTTTTCGACGGTCCTGGGACTATCCGGATTGGTGACGCTGGGGCTGGGATTGGTGGCGACCGTGGCGGTGGTGGTCGGCGGGATGGCGGGGTTGCTGCCGTCCGATCTCCGTCCAGCGCTGATCGTCTTCCTTATGACTGTGCTGGCGGCGTTCCCCTTCGGTTCGTGCAAAGAAGTGCTGCGTGGCCGGCAACTGCACTGGGTGTGCAATCTGGTGGATCTGGGCTGCGCCCTGGTCGGCGTCAGCGCGGTGTGGTTCACGGTACGCGCTGGTGGCGGCCTGGTCGCCCTGGTGGCGGTGGGTGGCGGCATGACCCTGCTCAACAACCTGCTGTACCTGGGACTGGCCACCAGGCATCGCGATTGGCGTCCGGCCTGGTCGATGATCAGCGTGGCCCGCGCCCGTTCGCTGGCCTCCTTCAGCCTCGCCACCTGGACGATCTCGCTGCTCAATGTGCTGCTGCGCTGCGATCAGGCGGTGCTCGGCGTGGTGGGCAGCCTGGCGCAGGTC
>JBILDK010000523.1:0-2552 GCA_044352625.1 Planctomycetota bacterium | reverse complement strand
CGGTACCGCCGGGGAAACCGCAGCGGCCTCGCGGACCCTGGCGCAGCTCGCTGATGAGTTGCGGGGCATTTTGGCTCGTTTCCGCACCGGCGCATCCCGTTAAGCCGGAGCGTCGTTCGGCAGGATAACCCGCTGGTGGGCGCTCGTGCGATCAACCCGAAAAACGTGGTTGGTGGTTAGTGGTTGGTGGTTGGTGGTTGGTGGTTGGGGACTGCATCGCAATGCGTTGTGATGGTGTTGTCCGGCACCGGATGGGTGATCCGCAGCGGCGCCGCACGGTGCTGACCCCCAACCACCTGAACCCAACCACCAACCACCAACTGCGACAGTCAGGATCAATTGTCGTCGAGGATTCCGCCGAGCGGATCGCCGTGCCGGCGCCACGCATCGGCGCCGGTGTTGATCACCAGGTCCCCGGTCTCCAGAAGCTCGCCCACGATGGCCACGAGCACGGCAGGCGACAGGCCGAGCTCTTCGCCCAGGTCGCGCAGGGTCGCACGACCATCGGCCGCCGCGCGCAGTGCTGCCGCGTCGGCGTCCTCTATCGTTGCGGAACCGGTACGGCAGACCGTGATGTGGTCGAGGAATCCGGTTTCGGGGGTGATGGTTGCCAGTCCGGCCTGGAACAGTTCGACCAGGGTGCGCGCCACCTGCACCTGACCGCGGCCAAAGGACTCGACCACTTCGCCTACCGAGCGTGTGCCATCGATCCGCGCCAGCACCAGCCAGCCCAATCGGGTCAACCGCCGGTCGTGAAGGTCCGCATCGTGCACCGGATGCAGCACCACAGTATCTGAGGGAAGGTCCGACAATGCTGTGCGCAGTTCATCGCAACGCCGCATGCCCTCGAGCAGCAATGTCGGCAGTTCACTGCGCACGGTGCGTTGGGTGCCGGCAGGGCCGGCAACGAACAGGAAGCGGCCCTGGCGCCAGCCGACGAGGCTGATCACCGCATCATCCCCGCGCAGCGGCGGACACCGCGCATCCACGATGCGTCCGGCTTCGACATGGATTGCGGCCGCCTGAGGCGGGTCACCGCGTTCGAGGGCGAGGTGCCCGGTGCGTCGGGCCTGGGACAGGAACTGGAGGAGTTCAGCGAGCTGATAATCCGCCAAGTTCCCCTGGATCGGCAGGGGTCGCGCAGTCGCTGTGAGCCGACGGATGCGGCTCGATTCCAGCGACGGGTCAGGTGGCGGCGTGGTCGTCATCCGCGGCGCCGGCTCCAGGCGCGGTAGGCATCGGCAAAACCCGCGGCCCCGGCGGTGTGGCGGTCGGCCATGGCGAGTGCGGTGGGATCGTTCACCGCCGCTTCCAGCGCTGATAGCGCGGCGAGCTGGCGTTGGCGCGTCACCGCTGCAGCGAGCTGGTCGAGAGCCTCGGCCGGGGCCCCGGCCGAGGCTGCTTGGCACAGGTCCTGGGCGCTTTCGCCCAGGACGGCATCAAAAGCCATGGCTGCCGACACGAACGCCTGGTCGGCCACGGGGTCGCTGATGCTGGCGGGTCGTGCGGCGGGTGCAGGCGTTGGCGTGGTCATCAGCGGCAACCAGGTGAGCGGGGCGTCACCCCACAGGCGCAAGGTCGTGCTGCCGCCTTCGGCAAAGGCGATGCCGGCATCAAGCAGCGGACAGTCGGCCGCGAGTTCCAAGGCGCCGACCCGACGGGTGCGTGTGTCTTGGCCGCGGGCGAGGGTCAGTCGCAAGCCGTGGTCCCCGCTCACCACCACGCTGCCCGGGTTCAGCTCGTCGCAGGCCGTGATCCGACAGGTGCGCTGAGGCAGGCCCGGGCAGGCCACCGCGACGCGGTCCGCGCCGATGGCGAGGAACCCGCCCTCGGTGGTGCGCCAGGTACCCATGAAAGGCGCTGGCATCGCCACCGTGGCAGGCACAGGCAACGGTGTGTTCTGCGTCATGGCAATGATCGTCTGCGATGGCGGTGCTGCACCCGCCGTGGCGTTCGTTGCCGGACGGGGGGCCCCGCCACAGCCGCTTACCGCCAGGGCGAGCACCAGGATCACCGCGTGGCGCGGGCGGCTCATGGACGGTCCGCCGGGTCGAGTGCGGCGAGGGCGCTGCGTACCTCGGCCTCGCGGCGGCGCACGGTGGCCAAGTCCGGGGTGCGTTCCAGGCTGGCGCGGGCCAGGGCAAGGCTGGCGCTGCGCAGGCGCTCGAGCGGGCTGATCGCGGCGGTATCATCGGCCGCTGAAGGCACCACCAGCGCAGGCTGGACAACAACCGGTTCGGGCTCCGCTTTTTCGGGAGCCGAAGCCAACATGGGCGTCGGTGCCACCGCCGGGGTCGGGTTCACCACGGGTGCTGGTGCCGGGACTGGCGCTGGCGCGGGCAGTCCTGACACCAGTGCGGTGAAGGCAGTGGCCATGGGTACGTCGGCGAAGACCGTGCCGGTGATGCGCTCGGTCAAGCGCAGGCGCGCCGCAGCGTAGTGCGGCGCATCGAGCGCGACGTAGCCGGTCTCCTCGACGATGCGTGGTGAGGACAGGGCGAGTTCGAGGAAGCCGCGGACCTCGGGGCGGTCCAGGGCTTTGGCATCGGCGT
>JBILDK010000522.1:0-2553 GCA_044352625.1 Planctomycetota bacterium | reverse complement strand
GCGGCGTCGTAGAACTCCAGCTCGTTCATGCGCTCGAAGTTCCAGACCAGCGAGCCGCGGGTGCCATTGACCTCGATGCGGTTGTAATTCTTGCGGCCGGGCGCAGCGCGGGTGGCCTCGAAGCTGGCGAGGGCGCCATTCGACAGCCGGGCCAGGAACAGGAAGGCGTCGTCCACGTCGACCGGGGCGCTGCCGCCGTCGGGGGTGCGCCGTTGGCGGATGAAGGTCTCCTGCATCCCGCACACCTCGGCGAACTCCAGGCTGGTCAGGAAGCGGGTCATGTCGATCAGGTGGGCATTGAGGTCCCCGTGGGCCCCGGAGCCGGCCTGCCCGGCACTCATGCGCCACAGATGGGGGCAGGACTCGTCCGCCAGCCAGTCCTGAAGGTAGACCGCGCGCACATGCCGGATCTCCCCCAGGGCGCCCTCGGCAATGAGTTGGGCGGCGGTGGTGGCGGCGGGAGCGCGGCGGTAGTTGTGCCACACCAGGGTGCGTACTCCGCGCCGGCGCGCCGCCTCGGCCATCTCCCGCGCCTGGGCCACGGTCAGCGCCAGGGGCTTCTCACACAGCACATCCTTGCCGGCGGCGATGGCGGCCATCGCCACCGCGTAATGGCTGTCGTTGGGGGTCGCCACATCCACCAGATCAATGTCGGGACGGGCCAGCACCGAGGCCAGATCGGTTGACCACTCGGCCCAGCCCTGCTGCTCAGCCGCCGCCCGCGCCTTGGCCTCGCTGGTGCCCACCACCACCTGGCGCACCACCCGGCAGGCGGGATCGGGAAAGAAGGCGTCGACCTGCCGGAAGGCGTTGGAGTGCGCCCGCCCCATGAAACCGCACCCGATCATGGCCACGCGCAGGGGAACGACAGACATGGGCACCTCCGATGGATGGCATTCTGGCGCGGGATCCGCTTCCGGCTTGCACGCATGGCGCAAGGCTGTGTATTCTATCCGCATGGACATCCAACGCCGCCGCCGTCTGTTCCTGGCCAGCATCGGTGACCATGCCCCCCTGCTCCAGCTCATGGACCTGCTGCCGGATGTGGGGGTGTTCATCAAGGACCGCGCCGGCCGCTTCATGGCCAACAACCTGCGCGCCTGCGAATGCTGCCGTGTGGCCAGCGAGGCCGAGACCCTGGGCCGCACCGACCACGACTTCTGGCCCAACGACCGCGCCGACATTTACGCCGCCAGCGACCAGGAGGTGATGCGCACCGGACGGCCGATCATCAATGTCATCGAGCCCGATCCCGGCTCGCCCGACGGGCGCAGCCTGATCATCGTCAGCAAGGTGCCGTTGCGCGACCGGCGTGGACGCATCATCGGGGTGGCCGGGACCCATCGCCGCATCGACGGCCTACGGGCCGCCCCACGCACCTTCGACCGCATCGCCCGTGCGGTGGAGACCATCCACAACCGCTACGCCGAGCCGCTGGACACCGAGGTCCTGGCCCGCACCGCCAAGCTGTCGCGCAGCCAATTTGACCGCCATTTCCACCGCCTGTTCGGCACCACCGCCCACGAATACCTGCTGCGGGTGCGCGTCGAAGCCGCCTGCCACCGGCTGGAGACCGGCGACGCCCCCCTCACCGAGCTGGCGCTGGCCATCGGCTTCTATGACCACAGCCACTTCTCCCGCACCTTTCAGCGCATCATGGGCATGCGCCCCTCGGACTATCGCCTGCGCAAGCGCGGGCGTTCCGGAACCGCCGCCGCAACGCCCGGACGCAAAGCCCGTACAACCGACCCATGAACCTGACCCGCCGCCAAATCCTCACCCAGGCCCTGGTTGCCGGCACCGCCATCGCGCTGCCCGGCCTCCTATCCGCCGCCGACGCCCCCGCCGCCCCTGTCAGCCCCCCCATGCGCATCTCGCTCCAGCTCTACTCCGTCCGCGAGGCCTGCCGCCAGGACTTCGACCGCACCCTGGCCGAGGTAGCGGCGGCTGGCTTCGTCGGGGTGGAGTTCGCCGGGTACTACAGCTATGCCGGCAAGCCCGCCGACCTGCGCCGCCGCCTCGCCGACCTCGGCCTAGCGGCCGCCGGCACCCATGTCGGCTCCGCCTCCCTGCGTGGCGATGCCCTCCGCCAAACCATCGACTTCCATGGGGAGCTGGGCTGCCGCTACCTGATCATTCCCCACGACACGGGCGCCACCCATCCCGACCACAGCAAGGCCCTGGCGGACCTGCTCAACCAGGCCACCGAACAGCTCGCCCCGGCGGGTCTCGCCTGCGGCTACCACAACCACGAAGCCGAGATGAAGCTCGCCGATAACGAACACACGTGGTGGGACCTGCTGGCGCAACGCACGGGGCCGGCCGTGGTCCTGCAGCAGGACTGCGGCTGGACCGCCATGGCCGGCGGCGATCCGGCGGCCTTCATCCGACGCTACCCCGGCCGCTCGCGCATCCTCCACTTCAAGCCCACCGTGGTGCGTGCGGATGCCGCACGGGCGGACCGCTCACCCATTCTGGGCCACGACTCGGTGGACTGGAAGGCGGTGGTGGCTGCCTGCCGCGAGGTCGGAGGCACCGAATGGGCGACCATCG
>JBILDK010000087.1:0-8831 GCA_044352625.1 Planctomycetota bacterium | reverse complement strand
GGCCGGGTATCCTACGAGGTCACGCAGGATGGCATCCGCAACGAAACCGTGCTCGACCAGTTGCGCATCGGCACGGTGGACAACCCGGAACGCATGCGCGCCGTGAACGGCCAGTACTTCGACCCCACCGGCCAACCGGTACGCGACGCCAGCAATGTCCAGGTGCTGCAAGGCACCCTGGAAAAAGCCAATATAGAACCAGTTCAAGAGCTGGTCGAGATGATTGCCATCCAACGCCGTTTCGACGCGGCCCAAAAAGCCCTGCGCGAGCAGTCGCAAGCCGGCTCCGGCTTCAGCGACATCCTGCGCGGCGGATAAACCACAAGGAGCCCACCATGCCTCGCGCCCTATGGACCGGAGCCAGCGGCATGCTGGCGCAGCAGACCAACGTCGACGTCATCGCCAACAACATCGCGAACGTCAACACCGTCGGCTTCAAGCGTCAACGCGCCAACTTCCAGGATCTCTACTACGACATCGCCGAGGCGCCGGGCCGCAGGGCCAGCGACCTGGGCCGCAACCCCACCGGCATCCAGGTCGGCAACGGCGTCAAGCTCAGCTCGACGCCGCGGCTGTTCACCCAGGGCAATGTCGAGGTCACCGGCGGTGCCACCGATCTCGCCATCGACGGCGAAGGCTTTTTCCGCGTGCTGTTGCCCGACGGTGCGACCAACGCCTACACCCGGGCCGGCGATTTCCGGCCCGATAGCAACGGCAATCTGGTGACGCCCGACGGCTATATTGTGCCCGGGGTCAGCGGCATCGACCCGCAACAGGGCCAGGTCACCATCAACACCCTGGGTGAGGTCTTCCAGGGCACCACCCAGCGCGGCCAGATCCTGCTCACCCGCTTCAACAACCCGGCCGGCCTCGAAGCCATGGGGCGCAACCTCTTCAAGGAATCAGTAGCCAGCGGCACGCCCCAAGAACTGACCCCGGGGACATCCAACATGGGAACCGTGCGCAGCGGCGCGTTGGAAAAAGCCAATGTCGAGGTGGTCACCGAACTGGTGAACCTGATCGTCGCCCAACGCGCCTACGAAACCAATTCCAAATCAATCAAGACCTCGGACGAGATGCTGCGCACGGCGAACGAGATTGTCAGGTGATCGCGGGTCCGGTCGTCCGGTCGTCCGGTCGTCCGGTCGTCCTGCTGCTGCTTGGGATCCTGTCCCTGGCGGCGGCCGACGTGTCCATCGCCATCCGCTCCGCGGTGGTCGTGGCGGCGCCGGTGGCAACGGTGGCAGATGTCGCGGACCTCACCGGCGACGCGGCGCAGGTCGCCAAGCTCGGCGCCCTGCCGGTGCAGGACCTGTTCGGCTCCGCACGTTTCCTCATCGACGAAGCGCGGATCCGCCAGGCCATCGGCACCAGCGCCGCCGGTACGACCCTTGCCATCAGCGGCAGCGGCTATGTCGTCGCGCCGGTCCGCACCTGGTCGGTCGAGAATCTTGCCGAGGCCGCGCGCGCCACCCTCAGCTCCGGCGGCGACGAGGTCGAGGCCACTATGCTGCGCGCCAGCGGCGCCCTCACCGTGCCCGATTTCGGACCTGGCGGCACCCTGGTGGCGGAACCGATCGATCGCACCCAGGCTTCCGGTGAAATGCCGTTTCGCGTCCGCGCCGTGCACCACGGTCGCGAACTCGGTCGCGCCCTGGTCAGCCTGTCGGTACGCCGCTACCGCAGCATGGCGGTGGCGGCGATGCCGGTGAAGGCAGGTCAGGTCCTCGGACCTGCCGACCTGCGCTTGGAACGCCGCGAGGTCCTGCGCCACACCCAGGCCGCCGCCACCACCGCTGAGGCCTGCCTTGGCCGCGTTGTCGGTCGCGACCACGCCGAAGGCGAGCCGCTGCTCACCACCGCCCTCAGCGCGCCCTTCGCCGTGACCGCAGGCCGCAACGTCGATCTGGTATGGCGCAAGGACGGCTTGGAGCTCATCACCACCGGCCTGTCCCTGGCCAGCGCACGCCACGGTGAGGTCATCCAAGTCCGCCGCACCACCGACGGCCAACTGGTTCGCGCCGTGGTGGTGGGCGACAACCAGGCGCAGATCAACTACTGAGCGAGCCTGAGCAGGCGCAATGGCGTGGAGGCCGGAGCAATGTGCGCCGTGGCCCCGGGCCGCAGTGGCACGGTGATGTTCGGGCCGTCGAGATAGAGCGCCATGCCCGGGATGCCGGGGGTGAGCTGGAGGCCCGTGGCGGGAATCTGACGACCGTTGAGCAGGCGCAATTCGTCGCGGCCATGGAAGGGTTCGCGCACCTGAAACAATAGCGCCTCGCCACCCGCTATCGGGGCGGCTCCGGCGCTGCGGATCGCGCCGGTCGAGCCGGCCGCGGTAGCCACCCACACGCCGGACGAGCGCTGGTATTCGCGACCGTCACGGCAGTCCAGCAGGTAGCGGCTCATGGCCGCGGGATTGGTGCTGGTGAAAAGGCAGTCGTTGAGAAATCGCCAGCGCCGCGAGCCCACCCGAACTTCGAGCCGGGGCAGAGTGTCAAGCGTTGCCGAGCCGGCGCACCAGGCCCGGATCAACGTCGGGGCGGTGGCGCTGGTGGCGCGGGTAAAATGACCAATCGAACGTTCCGGGTCTGAATTCACCGTCAAAAACGGCACGTCCGCAACCACCGTGTTGGCGGTGAACACGGTACCGTCGCCGCCCACCGTCACCACCAGATCCACACCATCGGCGTCATCCGGATGGAGGTCCTCGACCCGCACCTCGCGCACTGGTTCACCGGCAAGTGCGGCGCGCACCGTGCCCAGGGTCGCTTCATGCCGCGCCAGGCTGGCATCGAGCCGATCCGTATCCACCGCGCCCGCCGCCGCCAGACGCTCGCGGTCATCGAGCGTAAGCCGTCGGGCGAGCGGGGTCTTGGCGACGAGTAGAATGCGTGGCATCAGGCGTTTTCCAGGGCTACTCGAGCTACTTGAGGATCGATCCGCCGACGAAGAAATTGCGAATGTCGTTGTCGAGGATCTCGCCGCGGATCGAGCCCCAGGTCCCCGGACGCTCGAAGACGTCATCGGCTCCGGCACTGAGATAAACGCGCTCCCACAGGCGGTACGTCAGATAAGCGCGGCCGAGAACCTTACCCTCCTCATAACGGCGGTCGTACTGGTTGCGGTCGCTGTGCTTGCCGCGGGCCATCACGGTCAGGCTGAGGTCGCGGGTGAGGGGCGCCTCGACATAGCCACCGAACTCGGTCTCGATCATGCCTCCGGCCACGGTCAGGCGATAGCGCTGGGCCAGATCGTCACGCAGAAAGCGCCAGCCGAACAGGGCCGAGAAATCCATGTGCAGCTTGTCCGGATCCTCGGCTGTGGGATAGACGTCGGCAGGGGCGGTGCGGTAGGAAATGCCAAGCTGGTAGAACTTCCACGGGCGCGGCTCGATCCGCAGATAGGCCTCGCCGGTGTAAATGCCACGGCTGGCGTTCGCACCGGCCCACACGCCAGGATAGAAGCGCACCTCGCTCATGCCGCTGGTGAACGGCTTGACCTCTTCCAGACGCTGCTGGGCGCTGTCCACCACCGTCTCGGTCTTGGTGTAGAGGGTGTCCTCCATCACCAGTCGGCCGATGGTCCCCTGGCCCTTGGCGATCTGGCTGGTGATGATTTCAAGATTGTCGCCGATGCGTTCGAGCTTGGGCCCGAAGGCCGCGAGGCTGTCGGCGGTCTGCTTGATCGCCTTGCGGTTTTCCTCCACCGCGGCCCCGACCTGTTCGCCGGCCTTGGACAGGTTGGCGACCGCGGCGCGGACTTGGTCGCGGTTCTCGGCCACCATCAGGCCAATCTGCTCGGCCATGATACGGATGTTGTCGATTCCGGTCTTGACTGAACTGCGGTTTTCGACCACCACGGTGTTGATCGAGCCGGCGGCCTCGCCGACATTTGTCACCGCGGTCTTGAGGCCCTCGCGGTTCTCATGCACCGCGGCGCGGAGTTCGCCGGCCATGCCGCCGAGATTCTCCGCCCCGGAGCGGATGGCGGTGATGGCCTGGCGGATCTCGCTGCGGTTCTCCTCGACGATGGCCTGGACCGAGGCGATGACCTCGTCGAGGGCAGCGGGTTCGACGCCGCGGGCCCGAGCCACCGCCTCGGGAGTGATGGCGCTGCCACTGTCCGAGCTGATATCGAGATGGGCGCCACCGAGCACACCCTGATTGACCTTGTATTGGGTCTGGGGACTGACGAGAACCACCGACTTGAAGCGCTTGTCGATCGAAAATCGCACGAGCACCGCCGGACGCCCGTCGGCGGACAGGATCGGTTCGACCCCGGTAACGGAGCCGACCTTGACCCCGTTATACATCACCTGGTCGCCCTGCTTGAGCCGGGCGACGCGGGGAAAGCTCACCGCGTATTCACCACTCGCCTGCCAGTCCGGGCGCACGATCACGGTGAAGGTCATGGCCAGGCCCATGGCCAGGAAGAAGAATGCGCCGACCTTGAGTTCCGGACTCATGGCGTGCGTTGCCCTTGCAGCATGTTGTCGGTCAACGGGCCAGTGGTCGAGCCGGTGAGGAGCTGTTGCAGGACGGGATTGGGGTCCTGGCGGATCGTGTCCGTGGTGCCGAGTGCGATGATACGTCCCTTGTAGAGCATGGCGATCCGGTCCGCGATGTGGAAGGCCGCGTCAAGATCGTGGGTGATCACGATCGAGGTGACCTTCAATCGCCGTTGCAGATCGAGGGTCAACTCGTTGACACCATTGACCGTCACCGGGTCGAGGCCGGTGGTGGGTTCATCATAAAGGATGACTTCAGGCTCCTGGATGATGGCGCGGGCAATACCGACGCGTTTCCTCATGCCGCCCGACAAGTTAGCCGGCTTGAGGTGCAGGATCTCCTCGGCGGGCAGGTACACACGATGCAGCGCCGCTACGACCCGATTGCGCACGTGATCTGCAGGCAAGCCGTCTACCTCGACCAGCGGCAGACCGACGTTCTCCAGCACGGTCAGGCTGTTGAGCAACGCCGCGCCCTGGAACACCACGCCTAGTCGCCGCCGCCACGCTCCCAGCTCGTCCTCGTTGGCGCGAGCAAGGTCCATGGCGCGGCCATCGGCCAGGGCCACGCGCAGGGTGCCGCTGTCCGGCGTGAGCATGCCCATGAGATGACGGATCAGCGTGGTCTTGCCCGAACCCGAGCCGCCCAGGATCACCAGCGTCTCGCCCTGGTACACATCGAGGCTGACCCCGCGCAGCACGTAGCGGTTGCCGAAGCCTTTATGCAGATCGCGGATGGCGACCAGGACCTTCTTTCCATCGGGCACAAGGCCCACCGGGGTGGCAGCCTCCCAGGATTCACGCGGCGAGGTCACCGAGGCGGAGATGCGGGAATTATCGCGCATGTCAGTACAGGACCATTTGAATGAAGCTGGTCATGATCAGGTCTGCGATCAGCACCCACACCACGCTCAGCACCACCGCCTCGGTGGTGCTGCGACCAACGCCCTCGGCACCGTCGGTGGTGTGCATGCCGCGATCGCAGGCGATGGTGGCGATGATCGCACCGAACACCGCCGACTTGGCAAGACCGCTAAAGAAATCAATCCCGGTGAGGATGCCCTTGGCGCTCTGCATGTAGGTGTCCACGCTGACATTGAACATCACCGACGAGATCATCGCCCCGCCCGCCATGCCCACCCAGTCGGCAATGGTGGTGAGCAGCGGCATGGCGATGACCAGGGCGAGAATGCGCGGCATCACCAGGTAGCGCACCGGATTGATCGACATCACACGCAGGGCGTCGATTTCCTCGTTCACCGCCATGGTGCCAAGCTGAGCCGCCATCGCCGCGCCGACCCGGGCGAGCATGATGATCGCGGCCCAGATCGGTCCGAGTTCGCGCACAAAGGTGGCGCCGATGATGGCCCCGAGGTTGTCGGCGGTGTTGATGATTTTCACCAGCTCGGCGCCGGTCTGAACCGCCATGATCGAGCCGGTGAGAAAGGCGATCAGGCTCAGCACCAGGATCGAGCCGACGCCAGCCATTTCAATCTGACTGACCACCGTCGTGAGCGATCGGCGCACATGGGGCAACTGGCCGCAGGCGTCCAGAAATAGCAGCACGATACGTCCCGCACGGCTGGCTCGGCGCAACAGCGTGCCACCGACCTTGCTTGCGGCCTGACCAGCCGGGCCGTGCTCGATCGCCTCAAGCGAAAAGGTGGTGTTGCGCCGGAACATGCCGGTCTCGCCGTGGAGGCTCATGTGAAGGGCTCTAACCGGCCCAGCCAGGCCAGGGCAAGGAGGGTCTTGGCGTCGCACAGTTCGCCGCAGGCGCGCAGGCGGGCGAGGTCGCTGGTGGCCACCACCAGGCGGCTCACCAATTCGCCATGTTCGGGGGCGGCGGGAACGTCGGCCAGGCCACTGGCACGGAACACGATCATCTCCTCATCACTGACCCCGAGGGCGGGAAAGAAACGGCCGATTTCGTCGAGCCTGGCGGCCGCGAGACCCGCTTCCTCTTTCAACTCGCGGGCGGCAGTGACGGCCGGGGGTTCGCCAGGGACGCGGGTGCCGGCGGGGATCTCCACCGTCCAGCGGCGGATGGGATAGCGATATTGACGCACCAGCAGCACCTGCCCTGGTTGCGGTTCGGCGATGATCGCCACCGCACCCGGATGGTGGATCACCGGACGCGTCGCGGGACCGTCTACGGTGGCGAAGGTCTCCTCGGCCAGGGCGAAGCGCGGCGAGCTCCAGCACGTGCGGCTACTGATGAGAACCGGGTCGGGCACGGGCGAGAGACTAGAGTGGGTCCGCAGGCCGGGAAGCCCTTCCTGGGAGCGCAGGTTTCAGCGCGCGGCGCGCGGCAGGCTGAAGCCTGCGCTCCCAGTCACAGCCCAAGTACCGACTTCTGGCGCAGCAGGGTGACGATCTTGGCCACCACCTCGGCTTCGGGTTCGGTGCCACGCACGCGCAGGTCGCAGGGTACCGCCGAGTCGCCATCCGGGTCGATGTCGACCGCCAGCGACGGCTGGTCGCCCAGCAGCGCCTGAACCAGGGCATGGTCGGCGAGGCCGATGGCATTGGTGGTCGAGACCACCACCAGCCCGGCGCGCAGCAGCAGGTTCGCGACTTCGCCAAAACGCCGCACCAATTCGCCTTGGGCGGCATCAACCGAGAGATCGTGGTCCAGGCCGAGCAGGATGTTGGTGCCGTCGAGCATGTAGGCCTGGCGACGATCCTCGACCAGGGCTTTTTCCAGGGCGCGGGCGTAGCGCCGTTTGCCGACGCCGTTGCCGCCGACGAACATCACCAGGGCGGCGCGATGACCGTTGAGCCGGGCGCGCTCCGCAGCGGTGACGCCGCCGTGGACCCAGTTGAAGTCCCGCAGGCGGGCTTCGGCGCGGAAATCGTCGGTCGCGTCGGCCACCGCTCCGGTGATAATGCCGCCGCCGGCCACGTCATACCCGTCGACGATGACGAAACGGCCGGTGGCCTCACTGTCGCCGATGAGGTCAAAGGCAATGGGGGATTTGACTTCCAACTCGACGTCGGCCACATCGTGGCGGCCGACCTCCTGCTTGGCCAAGTCGCTGCCGAGCTCACTGGCGTCGATCACTTTGTGGATCTTGGCGAGGCGCACCGGTACGGCCACAGTGTGCAGCTTGAGCTTGTAGTCGCGGCCCTGGACGAAGGGCTTGCGCCCGAGCCAGATGAGGTTGGTGCGGAAACGGGTGCCCACCAGCGGGGCGTGGACGGCGTGGCTCATGACCTCGCCCCGGGTCAGGTACAACTCTTCGCTGAGCGTGAAGCCGGTTGACCAGCCTGCGCCGATGGTGGTGCGCGGCGCGGTGTTGAAGCCCTCGATGGCACGGATGCGGACCTTCTTGTTCGACGGGCTGAACACCACCTCGTCCCCGACCTTCACCGTGCCCGCATCGATGCGTCCGGCGAAGATGCGCGCCTCATCACCGCGGCTGGTGAACTTGTATACCGCTTGCAGCGGCATGCGCAGGGGCAGCGCTTCCTTGGCCGGCTGCTTGGCGAAGCCGTCGAAGCACTCCAGCATGGTGGGGCCGGTGTACCACGGCATCGCCGCCGAGCGGTTGGCGAGGTTGTCGCCGTGCAGCGCGGCGATGGGCACGAAATGCTTGGGATCCGGGGCGCCGATGCCCTTGAGGAAGGCGCGGTATTCCGTCTCGATGGCGCGGAAATGCGCCTCATTGTGATCGACCAGATCCATCTTGTTGACGCACACCACCACCTGCTTGATGCCGAGCATGGCGAGGATGTAACCGTGGCGGCGCGAGTTCTCGCGCACGCCCTCCTTGGCGTCGATGATCAGCGCGGCAGCTTCGGCCCGGGCCGCGCCCGAGATCATGTTCTTGAGGAACTCGATGTGGCCGGGGGCGTCGATGATGATGTAGTCGCGGCGCGCGGTCTTGAAGAAGCAGCGCGCGGTATCGATGGTGATGCCCTGGTCCTGTTCGTCGGACAGCGCATCGAGCAGGAAGGCGTACTCGAACAGCTTGCCGGTGCGCGCGCACTCGGCCTTCACCGCATCGAGCTTGCCCTGGGGCAGGGCGCCGGTGTCGGCGAACAGCCGGCCGACCACGGTGGACTTGCCGTGGTCGACGTGGCCGACGATGACCACGTTCATTTGGTCGCGGTCGGCGGAAGGTCCGGTGAAAAGTCCGGTCGTCCGGTCGTCCGGTCGTCCGGTCGTCGAGGGATGCTGGCTCAGGGCGTTGTTCATGGCGGGTTCGGTCAGCGATGATGAGATTGGGTGATAGCGGCGTTGCAGGGCAAGACGACCGGACGACCGGACGACCGGACGACCGGACCAGGGGCAATCCCCGTCACATGTATCCCTGCT
>JBILDK010000521.1:0-2561 GCA_044352625.1 Planctomycetota bacterium | reverse complement strand
CGCTCACCGATGTCGACCACCTCGCCCGCTACCAGAATGCGCTGGGCGAGGAACTTCGCATCAGCGCCGAGCGCGCCTTGGCCGACCATATCAAACGCATGTCCGCCCTCGCAGGCATGGCCTTGGCCCAGGGTTTTGAGTCAATGGCCCGCCAAGACACCGCTGCCGCCGACGCCTTGCTCACCGACCTCTTCGCGGTCGCCACGTGGCACGGCTGGGAACTTCCGGTGACACCCCTGGGCGAGACTGAATTCGATCCCACTGGGCTCACCCGGGGCCTGCTCGGTGCGGACGGTGACGGCGCCGGCGCGGCCCTGTGGCAGGTCGACGGCGCAACCCTCGCCTTCGCACGCTGTCGTGTAGCCATTCCTGAAGCCCGCATGGACGACCATCCACGCCGATAAGGCGAATTCGCCGCTTTGGAGATGATGGCCCCCCGCACACAGGACTTGGTGTAATCCCTAGCCGCCACGTCGGCGCACAGCAGGACGGCTTGAAGAGCCGGCGCATCGCCCCCGAACGACATCGACCCAAGGACCTCAGGATTCAGCCGCGGACCACGACCCGGCTAGCAATTCCATGGCCCACGTCCGATGAGCGCGGGTTGGACCACGGACGGCTACTGGTCACCCGCCCGATGCATCCGGCGGTAGGCTGCCGGGGATACGCCCTGGTTGGCCTTAAAGGCCCGCGAAAAGTAGTAACGGTCAGGAAAGCCGCAATTGTCGGCTATTTCCTCAATACGTAGCTCACTGTCAGAGAGCTGCCCAGCCGCAGCGATCAGCCGTCGCTCGAGGCCGTAGCGGGCCGGCGTCTGACCAACTTCGGCCGCGAAACGTCGTACGAAGTAGCCGGTGCTGAATCCGCAGAGCTTCGCCAGCTCGGCGTTGGTCGGGGGATCAGAGATCCGGTGCTCGATGGCGGACATGGCCGGTGCCATCCCACCAACCGCCTCCAACCAGCGCAGGCACTCGCTGCGGGCTTCTAAGCCCATGTTTTCGAGCAGCGTCGCAACGACCCCATCCATCAGCGTGCGCGCCCAAGCGTAACTGAGAAGCGGAGCCGTCTCGCGGATGTCGAGCGCCTCGCGCCAGCAGCGGCACAAGCAGTTCAACGGTTGGCGGTCATCCAATAGCATGGGACGGTCGAACCACCGGCGGACCGCATGTGGCACCAGGGAAGGAAGATCGAAGTGGAGGAAATCGTGCATCACCGGAGTGCTGATGCCGGTCCTGAACTGGACCCAGGCGGGGACGACGCAGACCACGCCAGGAGGTAAGTACAGGCGCCCTCCGTCGGTATCGATGAACGCACCTGCCTGATGATTGACGTAGATGCGCCAGAAAGGGCTGCAGATGCTGTAATTCCAGCCCCCGACTTCGAGCTTCTGCCGACTACTTGACATCAGCTGCGGACGAATCCTCAGGGTCAATTCTTCGGTCAAGGTTATCTTTATGGGGCCAACTTCCATGGTGTATAAGGGTACGGCTCAGTGCTGATTGTACATGTCGAGCACTTCTGGGGAGAGGTCCGTGCATCACCAGCACCATTGAGGACATCACGGTGTCGAGAATGTCAAATCACCATCAGAATCATCTATTAAATCGCAAATATATGAATTATCATAACTTAAGACACTTTTTCAGGTTCGGCAAGGCGGCGTTTCACCAAGCCTGTCCTGACACAAAAAGACACGAAGGCACTCCTGCGATGCATCGACCGCCTGGTCCAGAAGTGCTAGATTGACCATACCTACACCAAACACTTTTCTTGGACCCAATCCCATGCCTGCCTTACCAGCCCGCCACGTCCACCTTGATTTCCATACCAGCGAGTTGATCCCAGGGGTGGGCTCGGCCTTCAATCCCAGGCAGTTTGCCAAGGCGCTGCAGCTCGGCCGGGTCAACAACATCACCCTGTTCGCCAAATGCCACCATAGCTGGTGCTATTTTCCCACCAAGGTCGGGAAGCCCCACCCCGGGTTGGGCATCGACCTGTTGGGCGAGCAGCTCAAGGTGTGCCGTAAACTAGGGGTGAAGGCTCCGATCTACATTACCCTGGGCTGGTCGGCCAACGATGCCGAATCACATCCGGAATGGGTCGCGCTGGACAAGCAGGGAGAGCCCCAGTGGATGATCGGCAAGCCGCCGAGCATGGCCTCTGACGCTCCCCGGCCGATCGTCTCCTGGAAGTTCCTGTGCATCGCCAGCGGCTATCGTCAGCACCTGACCGATCTCACCCGCGAAGTGTGCGAACGCTATCCGGTGGACGGCATCTTCTTCGACATCTGCATCCATCAGCGCAGCTACTCCAAGGCCGCGGTCGAACAGATGACCGCAGCCGGGGTTGATGTGGCCAATGACGAGGCGACCAAGCTCTGGCACGACCACCAGTGGGTCACACTCATGCGCGAACTCAAGGACCTCATCAAGGCGCGTCATCCCCAGGCCACGGTGTTCTTCAATGGCTTGGCCAACATCGACACCCCGCTCAATCACGTGATCGAGCAGACCCATCTGGAGCTGGAAGACCTCCCCACCACCTGGGGTGGTTACGACAAG
>JBILDK010000520.1:0-2566 GCA_044352625.1 Planctomycetota bacterium | reverse complement strand
GGTGCGCAGCCATGGCGTAAGTCGACGACCGGACGACCGGACGACCGGACGACCGGACGCATTCTCCATCCTACAGCGCTCCATACTTCGGCAGCCCCATGATCAATTCCGCCGTGTAGCGTTCGAGCAGGCGGATCATCCAGTGGCCGAGCAGGATCAGGACCAGGGCGATGCCCACCAATTTGGGTACGAAGGCGAGGGTTTGTTCCTGAATCGAGGTCACCGCCTGGGCCAGGCCCACCACCACGCCGATGATCATGGCGGTGAGCAGGGCCGGCAAGGCCAGAAGCATGCCGATCCACATGAAATTGCGCATCAACTCGATGAGCATGTCGCCGCCCATGATCAGCCTCCAGCCCCCGTTGCGAGGGGTACGGCGTAGGACGCCACCAACGCCTGCATGAGCAGCGTCCAGCCATCCACCAGGCAGAAGAGCAGAACCTTGAAGGGCAGACTCACCACCACCGGTGGCAGCATCATCATACCCAGGGCCATGAGCACGGCGCTTACCACCAGATCAATCACCAGGAAAGGCAGGAAGATCACGAAGCCCATCTGAAAGGCGGTCTTGAGTTCGCTGGTGATGAACGCCGGCACCAAGGTGGTGAACGACACGTCGGCGGCGGTGGCGGGGCGCTCCTCTTTGGCGAGGCGAATGAACAGCGCGAGATCATTCTTGCGCGTCTGGGCGAGCATGAAGGCCTTCACCGCATCCTTGGCCGTGGTCACCGCCGCTTCTTGGGTGATCTGCTCCGCAAGGTAGGGCTGCACCGCGTCGCGGTTGATGCGGGTGAAGGTCGGCGCCATGACAAACATGGTCAGGAACAACGCCAGTCCGGCCATCACCTGGTTGGGCGGCAGGGTCTGGGTGCCCAGCGCGCGGCGTAGGAAACCGAGCACGATGATGATGCGCGTAAACGAGGTCATCATCATCAAAAACGCGGGTGCCACCGACAGGGCGGTGATCGCCAGCAGCAGCACCACCGGCGAACTCAGCGCCTTGCCGCCCTTCTCGCCGGGGTTGAAGCTGATGACCAAACCGGGCTGGCCGGGGGCGGCTGGCAGATTCAGCACCTGGCTGGTGGCGGCCGGAATGGTGGTCTGGGTGGATTCGATGCTCGCGCTGGTGACTTGGCCGGCGGGAGTTTGGAGCGGGGGGGGCTCGACTGCGAACGTCAGGCTGAGCGAGCAGAGCAAGAGGAGGAACGTGCAACGCGGAACGCGCAGTGCGGAACGGAGGCGGTGGAATGCGCTCATCCTACAAAACGCAGTCGGGAAGTCGGGAAGTCGGGAAGTCCGGAAGTCAGCGTTCCTTGCACTCTTTCGCTCGGTCACCTCGGAGGTGAACCGGCACAGGGCTGCATCAGTCTTCGACCACCGGACTTCCGGACCACCGGACTTCCGGACGGCTGCGTTTAGGCTCATGGCCGGGGTCCAGCGTTGAGCTTGGTGAGGACGGTGGCGAAGGCGGAGGGCGCGGGCGCGGGCGCCGGCAATGGTTGCGTCGGCGATGGCGCGGGGACCTCGCCGAGGATGCTGGCGGGAAACGTGCCGAGGTGGCAGCACTCGTGCTCGCCGATGCCTACCAGCACCACCTGGTCTCCGAGCCGGACCAGTGTGGCTTGGCGCTTGAAGCCGATGGGGATGGACTCGATCGCCTGGAGGTGTTTGCCGCGACCCTGCATCAGCCGGCGCATGCCCAGCCGTTTAGCTGCCCAGCCCAGGCCCAGGGCCAGGCCCAACACCACCACCAGGCCCCCGACGAGCCCGGCGACCGAGGGTGCCAGGGGCACCGCCTGGCCGACCGTGGCACCGGTGGCGGGGCCGGTGGCGCTGACCGGGGCGGAATGTTCCCATTCAGCGGCACTAATCAGATCGCCGGCCGGTTCGGCTGCCAAACCACAGCACGCAGACAACAGCAATATGATCAAGCAGCGCATTCGTCGTCCTTCCCGACACCTGTTGCCGGGAACCGCCACAAGCGGCGGCCCCGGACGGCATCGACATCCGAAGAAGGCACGCCCCGTGCCACCGTTGGCATTGGCAGGTTTATTGCTGAGTATTCCCTGCGATGATACTCAGCAACCACGAGGAACAGCGCATTCAGGTCGCTCAGGCCTTGCCCAACATGGTGTTGTCCCGGGCCATCACCACGCCGAATCGCATGGTGTTGTGCGCCCCCGGCACCGTGCTCAGCGAGAGTCTGATCGCACGCATGGCGCTGCGTGGCATCCGCCGCCTGTGGGTACGCGGCCACCCGGTCGAGGCGGCCACCGGCAAGCCCTTCAGCGAGGCCTTGGCGGAACTGCGTGAACGCTTCGCCCACTGCGAGGACACCCCGCTGATGCGTGACCTTCAGGCCACCGTTGAGCGGGTTATGGTGCCGCGGTTATGACGGTTTCACGCCAGACATCACGGGGGTCTGAGCGTCCGGTCGGATCACATTCTGGTCCGGTCGTCTGGTCGTCCGGTCGTCCGGTCGTCCGTGGCGACGCAGACTCATCTGGTATGCAGTCTGCTTGTCGTGTGATGGGGAAACGGTCCAGGACATCCGCGACGACCGGAC
>JBILDK010000086.1:0-8893 GCA_044352625.1 Planctomycetota bacterium | reverse complement strand
GCCAGTCCAACCACAAAGCGCCGCGCCCCGTCCAGGAACAGATCCGGGTCATGGGCCCGGTTGGCCCCGACTTCATGAGCCACATCCCGGTAGCGCACGATGGGGCCGGCGATGAGCTGCGGAAAAAAGGAGATGTACATCCCATAGCCGACCGGGTCGCGCGTGGCCGCCACCTCGCCCCGACCGACATCGATCAGATAGGACAAGGCCTGAAAGGTGAAAAAACTGATGCCGATGGGCAAATGCACCGGATCGGCCTGCAGGGCTGGGCCGCCCAGAGTCGCGCACACGGTCCCAAGATTGCCGACCAGGAAGCCGGTGTACTTGAAATAGACCAGGGCCCCGAGATTGACCGCGATCCCGCCGGCCAGCACCGCTTGACGCGGCCGCCCGACGGGTGCGGCGGCGATGGCCAAACCTGCCACATAATTGAAGGCGATCGAAGCAAGCATCACCGCCACATACCAGCCCTCGCCCCAGGCATAAAACCCGATCGAGGCTGCCAGCAGCAGCAGGTTGCGCTGAGCCCGCGGCACCAGGGCATAAGCCAAGAGGACCAACGGCAGGAAGCCGAACAGGAACAGGAGCGAGGAAAAGACCACGGCGACTCGGGCCGGAGAGGGTGGTGGGCGTGCCCTCAGGTCAACCCAGGACCCCCGCGCTACGAGACAGGGTTTGACGGCGCGGCTTCAGTCCAACAATGCCCCCGTGCCGCGATTGCCCATATTCCATCCATCTGGCGAGGTCCTGGCTTGGCCGGGAACCTTCGACGACCTGCTGAGCACTGACGCTTGGCAGGCCGTCCATGTCAAGCCGCGTCAGGAAAAGAAGCTCGCCGCCGATGCCCAGCGCATGGGCTTTGCCGGCTGCCTGTTCCTGGAACGCCGGGTGCGTGTCTATCCCGGCAAGGGCAAACAGGTCAGCCTGGTGCCACTGCTCGGACCCTATCTGTTCCTGGCCGCCCCGCGCGAGATCCGCTTCGACCTCTACCGGACGGAACGCTGTGTCCGCATCCTGGAGGTGCCGATGCCCGCCCTCCTGTCCGCGGACCTCAGCAACCTCCGGACCCTGATCAAGGGCTCGACCACGCCGCTGCTGGTGCGCCCGGAGATCGTCGCCGGCAACCGCGTCACCATCCGCTCCGGCACCCTGGCCGGGGTTTCCGGGACCGTGAGCGAGCGCAAGGGTCTGGCCATGCTGGTGATCAACCTGCCGCTGCTGGGCACTTCGGTGTCCACCACACTGCCCGCCGACTGGGCTGAACTGGCCCAGCCTGCCTGACAGGTTGCCGGCATGGTGACGTCCACTCCGCACCCTCGCTCTCGGAAGCCTCCCGCATGATGCCCGCTCTCGCCCAGGCCGTCCGTTGGCAACGTCCTCTTGCCGCCATGGCCCTTGGTTCGGTACTGGTCGGCCTGCCCGCCGCCGGGGCGGCCTGGGGACTGCGCGGGGATGAGGTCGGCCCGTTCCTGGCGCTGGTGGCCGCCGCCGCCGCCCTCACCGCCGCCGCCGCCATTCCCGCCTGGCTGCTGACCCGGGCCCGCCACCATCTGGCCGAGGTCGAACAGAACCCCGCTCCGGTGGATGGGATGCTGGGTGACGGCCAGGCCACGATCCAGGTCACCGCCGCCGATGCCAGGGCGCGCCTGCTGCACCTGGCGGGCTGGCCCCAGGCCGCCATCGCCCTGCCCGCGGTCACCGCCGCCCTCGCCCTGGTGGCAGGGATCCGGCCAAGCCCGACCCCTGGGGCGGACGACTATCAACTGGTCCTCGGGGTGTGCGCCGTGGTGTTCGCCTTTCCGTTGCTGGTCTGGGAACGCCGGCTGCAGACCGTGGCCCGGGAGGACCTGCCCGAGGCCGCCGCCCTTGGACGCATCCTGCGTCTCGCGGTCTGGGCGCTGGTGGCCGGAGGTCTGGGGGCCGTGGCCCGCAGCTTCGGCCTGGAGGCTGCCGTCTGGATCCAGTCCGCCCTCGGCATCATCCTCGGCCTTGCCGCCGGCGAAGCGCTGCTGCGCGCGCTGATCAACCCATTCCTGCCCGCCGGCCAGGTCAAGGAGGCCCGCGGCCTGGGGGATGGCGCGGTGCTTGCCCTGCTCTGCACCCGGGGCGCCGCCGGCGATGGTTTCGCCGCCGGCATCAAGGAACGCTTCGGCCTCGACCTCGGCCGCAGCTGGGCCATCGGCTTCCTGCGCCGGGCTGGGCCGGGCCTGCTGGCGGTCCTGGCGCTGGCCGCCTGGCTGCTCACCGGACTCACCGCCCTGGGCACCGGGGAACGGGGACTGTACGAACGGCTCGGAGCGCCGGTGGCGGTCTTCGGCCCCGGCTTGCATGCCCATCTGCCCTGGCCGTTCGGTCTGGTGCGCCGCACCGAGTTCGGCCAGATCCATGAACAGCCCATCGTGCTGGAGGACGTACTGCCCCCTCCCGCCACCACGGTCGAGGAGGACCCGTCCAGCGATTGGGACCGCATGTGGGAACGCACCCACGCCACCGACCAGACCTACCTGGTGGCCTCTGACGCTGCCGCGACCCAACGCAATGCCGGCTACCAGTTGATGAACACCAGCGTGCGTGCGGTGTGGCGCATCGGCCTGAGCGATGAGGACGCCCGGGCCGCGACCTACACCGTGGCCGACCCCAAGGCCCACATCAGCGCCCTGGCCAACCGGCTGGTGCTCAGCCAGCTTGCTGGTTCCAGCCTGTCCAGCCTGATCGGTGCCGACCGTGACGCCCTGGCCGCGCGGCTGCGCGACCAGCTTGCCCTGGGCCTGCGCGGCACCGGCATCGAGATCAACGCGGTGGTCATCGAGGCGATCCATCCCCCGGCCAAGGCGGTGCCCGCCTACCACGGCGTGCAGGCCGCCGAGATCGGCGCCGCCACCGAGGTCGCCGTGGCCAAGGCCAAGGCCGCCAGCCTGCGCTCCGACGCCGAGCGCGAGGCCGCGATCCGTCGCGACCAGGGCGCCGCCCTGGCGGTCGAGACCACCTCCAATGCCAGCGCCGAGGCCACCCGCTTCGGTGCCGACCAGCAGGCCTTCGCCACCGCTCCGGCGGCGATGGCCATCGAACGCCGCAACCAGACCCTGGGCAAGGCCCTGGGCCGTGCCCAGATCACGGTCGTGGACCACCGCCTGCAACTTGACGGTGGCCCGGTCCTCGACCTGCGCCGCACCCCCGGACCCGGAAACGAATAAGCCATGACCGGCATCCTCGCCCCAGCCCACGACCACGGCCACGGCCACCAGCACGATCACGGACATGGCCACGACCACCCAGAGCACGGTGGCCGGCCCTGGATCCGCTACACCGTGGCGGCGGGCCTGGTGGTCCTCGCCGCCCTCGCCGCGAGCGTGGTCACCGTACGCGCCGGCTCCTCGACCGTCATCACCCGCTTCGGCGATCCCATCCGGGTCCTCACCGATCCGGGCCTGGCGTGGAAGATCCCCGCGCCGATCGAGCGCACGGTCGAGGTGGACCTGCGCCTCGCCACCACCGCCAGCGGCATCCACGGGGTACTGACCAAGGACGGCCTGAGCGTGGTGGTCCAGGCCCACGTCGCCTGGCGCGTGCCCGCCGAGCCCGAGCGCGTGGTGCGCTTCCTGCGCGCCGTGCAGAACCGTCCCGAGGAGGCCGCCAACCAGTTACGCACCTTCCTCGGCTCGTCGCTGGAAACCGTCACCAGCCGCTTCGAACTGGGCCATCTGGTCAACACCGACCCGACCCAGGTGAAGCTGGCGGACTACGAAGCCGCGCTCAGCGAACGCCTGACCACCCAGGCCCGCGAGATGTACGGCATCGAGATCGTCAGCGTCGGCCTCGAACGCCTCATGCTGCCGGAGGCCACCGTGGCCGCCACCATCCAGCGCATGGCCGCCGAGCGCGAGACCGTGGCCGAGGCCAAGAAGGCGGACGGCCGCCGCGCCGCCGGCGAGGTCCGCTCCACCGCTGAAAAGGACGCGCGCATCGTGCGCGCCAAAGCCAATCAAGAGGCCAGCCAGATCGAGGCCACCGCCCGCGCCGAGGCCGCGGCGATCTACGGCAAGGTCCAGGCGATGGACCCGCAGCTCTACGAGTTCCTGCGCTCCCTCGACACCCTCGACCAGTCGATCACCGGCAACACCCGGCTGATCCTGCGCACCGACGCCATGCCCTTCCGCCACCTGGTCGAGGCGCCGACCGCCCCCGCCGCGCCGGTCGCCAAGCCATGACCACGGAGCCGCTGTTCAAGCTGACGCCGGCGGCCCCCGCTGCGCCGGTCGTCGCCCGGCCCGAGTCCCCCCTGTCCTCCGCCATCCGCACCGCCTTCCGTTTCCTGTATGTGGTGGTGGCAGTGCTGGCGCTGGGCTGGCTGGGCAGCGGCCTGCGCCAGGTCGAACCCGGCAGCCAGGCGGTCATCCTGCGTTTCGGCGCCATCGACCGCGTCCAGGGCGCAGGCCTGGTGATCGCCTGGCCCCGACCCTTTGAAGAGGTGGTGCTGGTGCCCAGCCGCGAGCGTCAGCTCAGCCTCGAAATCGGCGCCCTCGACCTGCTCGCCCGGGACAACGACAACGCCCCGGCCCCGCTGGCGGGCATCGATCCACGCCGCGATGGCGGCTATGTGCTCACGGGCGATGCGGGCATCGCCCATCTGCGCGGCACCGTGACCTACCAGGTGGTGGATCCGCGCGCGTGGTTCCTCAATCGTGACCGCGCCACCGCCGCCCTGCGCCGGGCCTTCTGCGCCGCCGCGATCCAGGCCTGCGCCGGGCGCGGCCTCGACGGGGTGATGGTCGCCGGCCTCACCGGCGATGAAGCCGGCAGCGACGAACGCCTGGCCCAGAGCCGCGAGCGCCTGCGCGGCGACATCCTCGCCGGCATCAACCGCCGGCTCGCGGTGCTCGACCTGGGCATCGAAGCGGCGCGCACCGATCTGGTGGCCTACCTCCCGGAAAAGGCCAAGCCCGCATTCGACGCGGTGGCTGCCGCCGCCGCCGGCGCCGGGCGCGAACTGGCCGAGGCCCGCACCGCCGCCACCAAGGCGCTGCAGGAATCGGAATCCGCCCGGGCCGCGATCCTCGCCCAGGCCCAGGCCAAGGCCCAGGAGACGGTGAGCACGGCGCGGGTGATCACTGACGGCATCGCCGCTCTCGCCACGCTGAAAGATCCTGCGGAAAAGCTGCGTCTCGCTGGCCGCCTGCACCGCGACAAGCTTGATCTGGTGATGCGCGCCCTGTCCGCCGCCGGCGGCAGCGTCATCGCGGTCGATGGCAGCCAGCCGGTCAAAGTCTACGTCTCGGGGCGCTGATCATGGCACTCGCTCACGCTCACGCGCCCCACGATGGCTGCTGCGACCACCAGCACCTGACCATCGACCTCTCGGCGGATGGCACCCTGCTCGACCGCGCCGAACGCCGTCGACTCGCCGTGCGCCTATCCCTGGCGGTACTCTGCGCCGGATTACTGATTCTTGCCCTCGCGGTGCATGTCCTGGTGCCGGCGCAACGTGACGTGGCGGCCCTGGTGGCCGGCCTTGCCGCCGCCCTGGTGGCCTGGCCCGTGGCGACCGAAGCCCTGCGCGCCCTGCGCGCCCCGTCGCTGCACGGTGTCACCGACCTGCTGGTGGCCACGGCGATGGTGGCCGCCTGGTGCGTCGGTGATCTGGAGAGTGCCGCCCTGGTCCCCCTGGCCATGGTCATCGGCCATGTGCTCGAAGAGCGCAGCCTGCTCGGCTCGCGCGAGGCCATTGCCGCCCTTGGCCGACTGACCCAGGTGGCCGCGCGTCGCCTCGCCGCCGATGGCTCGGTTACCGAGGTCGCCGCGGATCGCCTCGTCGCTGGCGACCGCCTTGAGGTCAGACCGGGCGATCGCATCGCCGCCGACGGCCTGGTGCGCGAGGGCAGTTCCGCCATCGACACCGCGCCGATCACTGGCGAGAGCGTGCCGATCGAGGTCAGCCCCGGCTCGGCAGTGGACGCTGGCACCATCAACCAAGAAGGTCGCCTGGTGATCGAGGTCACCCGCACCGGCGGCCAGACCACCCTTGGCCGGGTGGTGGCGCTGATGCGCGAGGCGGAAAGCTCCAAGCCGCCGGTGACCCGCCTGCTCGAACGGTACGCCGGATCGTACCTGCTGTTGATCTTGCTCGTCGCCGCCTGCGTGCTGTTCCTCTCGGGCAGCGTCAGCGCGATGATGGCGGTCCTGGTGGCCTCGTGCCCCTGCGCCCTGGTCCTCGCCGCGCCCGCCACCGCCATCGCCAGCCTCGCCGTGGCCGGGCGCCACGGCATCCTGGTCAAGGGCACCGCATTTTTGGAAGAGCTTGCTGAAGTTGACAGCCTGATCATCGACAAGACCGGCACCGTGACCCTTGGCCAATTGCAGCTGGTGGCGGTGCAACCCGCCCCCGGACTCACCGAATCCGACGTGCGCGCCCTCGCCGCCGGCCTTGGTGCTGCGTCAAGCCATCCGGTCAGTCGCGCCATCGCCGCCGCGGTCGAGTCCGACCACCGGGCCTCCGTATCGGCGATCAGCGAGGTCAGCGGCCTGGGCGTGTCGGGCACCATCGACGGCGAGGCCGCGTTCATGGGCCGCGCCGCATTCCTCACCCAGCACGCCGTCATTCCCGAGCTGCCGGCCCACGACGGCCCGGTGGTGGGCGTGGTGCGCGGCGGCCGCTTCCAGGGCTGGCTGCTGCTCGCCGACGAACCCCGGCCAGAAGCCAAGGCGGCCCTCGCGGACCTCCGCGCCCTCGGCCTGGCGCATCAGGTGCTGCTCACCGGCGACCGCAAGTCCGTCGCCCTCAGCACCGCCGCCCGCCTCGGCCTCGACGAGGTCGAAGCCGAGGTCCTGCCCCAGCAGAAGCTCGACCGCGTGCTCGCCGAGATCAAGGCCGGCCGCCGCCCGCTGGTGGTGGGCGACGGCGTGAACGACGCGCTCGCCCTCAAGGCCGGAGCCGTCGGCGTGGCCATGGGCGCCAAGGGCGCCGATGTCGCGCTGGCCTCCGCCGATCTGGTGCTGATGTCGAGCGACCTGCGCCGCCTGGGCAGCATGGTCCGTCTCAGCCGCCACTGCCGGCGCACGGTGAACCTCAACGTCGGCATTGGCCTGGGCTGGACCTTCGGCGTGATCGCCCTGGCCGCCGGCGGCCTCATCGGCCCGGTCGCCGCAGTGATGCTGCATAATCTGGGCACGTTGGCGGTGATGGCCAACGCTGGCCGACTGCTGCGCTTCGACGAAACCGCCTGACGCTCGTTTCTGGGCGCGTCATGGCATCACCAGTGCCGTGACACAGGTTCCGCTTCCGATCAGCTCGCGTCCTCGTGCTGGGCGAGAATGGTCCGGATCTGCTTGATGAACGTAGGCAGGTGAACCGTGGCGACCTGATAGACGATGGTCTCGTCCGTGCGCCCGTAATCATGGACCAGTCGATGCCGCATCCCGGCAATGAGCGGCCACGGAATCGCAGTATTGGCCTTCTTGAGGTTGTCAGAAATTTTCCAAGCAGCTTCGCCAACCACCTGGATGCCATAGCAGACCGCAAAAGCGGTCTTGGTGTCCGCCAGGAATGCCTCCTGGGTCATGTCGCCCACCATGATCCGCACCTTCTCCCCATATGCGATCACGTCCCGAAGACGGCCCGCATCGTGCGGATCAAGCTGCATACAGTGGCTCGGCTACCGATAAGACACTGTGTTTGAAATACGGATTCTGGTCCCGCTCGACGCGCGGCCGGGTCAACAGATCGACGTGATGACCCAAAAGACCTTCCAGTTCATCAGCCAATCCGAAGAACTCCAGACCCGGCGTCTGCCCTGGTTCAAAGGTCACCAGCAGGTCCACGTCGCTATCCGGTCGTGACGTCCCCTTGGCGCGGGATCCAAACAGTTCCAGTTTGGCGACGTGGTAGCGCCGGCACAGTTCTGCAAGTCGCTCGCGGTCAATGTCCAGGGCCAGGGGCATGCAGTCATATTAGCCTAGAAAACGCAGTCCGGAAGTCCGGAAGTCCGGAAGTCCGAGTTCCTTGCAATCTTTCGCTCGGTCACCTCGGAGGTGAACCGACACAGGGCTGCATCAGTCTTCGACCACCGGACTTCCGGACCACCGGACTTCCCGACTGCTGCTTTTAGAATGAGCGACCCAGACCCGGTCGGGAACCCTCTAGCGGCGATGGACGGACAGCCCAACACACTGGTTCCCCGGCGGCGTCCCGACGACATGATGCCGCTGAGGCCCCATCATGACCACGAGCCTTGCCACAGCCACGATTGCCGACCTGGAACAACACCCAGGACGGTGCGAACTCATCGACGGAGAGATCATCGCGATGGCCCCCAATGGCTTTCTGCATGCACGGGTGATGACCCGGGTGGCCCGGCTCCTGGATGCCCATATCGACGGAGCCGGTGCGATCCTGTCAGGTGATCCGGGCTTTGTCTGGGACAACAGCAATGTCCGTGCTCCGGATGTGGCGTACCTAAGCCCGGAACAGGTGCTGCAGGCTCCTCGCCGCGGTTTCATGAGTCTGGTGCCATTGCTGATCGTGGAGGTCGTATCGCCCACGGATCGCTGGAATGAGGTGCGAGCCAAGGCCAGGGGCTGGATTGAACATGGCGCGCACTTGGTGTGGATTGTCGATCCCGATGAACGATCCGTGGATGTCTACGTGGCCGGTGCCTCAGCACCGCTGGTGCTGAGTGCTGCGGACACCCTCACTGGCGACCCCGTATTGCCGGGATTCTCGGTTCCAGTGCATGCACTGTTCCCGTGATCCAACGGGCCGGACGATGTTCCCGCGCCGTGCCCACTCGCAACCGCTTCATCAACCCCCTCTGAGGCGGGCGCGGGCCATTCCTTAGTGGCGGTCGCAAAACCCATCATGAACGCACGGTTGCTATCCAATTGCGCGGTCAGCGTGGCG
>JBILDK010000519.1:0-2579 GCA_044352625.1 Planctomycetota bacterium | reverse complement strand
GCACCACGCAGCGGCAGCCGAGGCCAGCCGATGGAAGGCGGCGACCTCGTGCATGGCCCCAGGGCGGGAGAGGCCTCGCCCGAGCAGCAGGCTGCGCCCGTCGGCGCGATGGCCCATGGCCGGCGCACCCGCCAGCCGCCATTGCAGCGCGGAACCGAAGGAATTGGTGAACAGGACGCCCCGCCGCGCACCGCAGGCGCGCACCGCATCGGCCGCAGCGAAAATGCCCTTGGGCAACGGGCGCACGTCCAGCCCGGTGCCAGTGAGCAAGTCAGCGCACCAACGCTTGCCGAACAGGGTCAGCGGCAGTCCTCGCCGGTGCAGCAGATCGATGGCGGGCAGCGCCATGACCACGTCCCCGACCCAGTTGGGCAGGCGCAGGGCCAGCATCACAAACCGAGCACGTCCGCCATGCGATAGCGGCCAGCGGCGCGGCCGTGGATCCAAGCTGCAGCGCGCAGCGCTCCGCCGGCGAAGATGTCACGGCTGTGGGCGAGGTGGCCGAGCATGATGCGCTCGCCATTGCCCACGAAGTAGGCGGTATGGTCGCCGACCACGTCGCCCATGCGCAGGGAATGCATGCCGATCTCGCCGCGCCGCCGCGCGCCCACGTCACCCTCGCGACCATGCACCAGGTCGGCGCGGCTGCGGCCGGTGGCGCTGGTGATGGCGTCGGCGATGGCGAAGGCAGTGCCTGAGGGCGCGTCCTTCTTGTGGTGGTGGTGGGCCTCGACGATCTCGATGTCGTAATCCAGGCCGAGGGTCTGGGCGAGCTTGGCCGCCACCCCCAGGACCACGTTCACGCCCACACTCATGTTCATCGCATGCAGCACCGGCACCCGCGTTGCCGCCGGGGCAAGCGCCGCGTCCGCCACCGCCGGATCGACCCCGGTGGTGCCCGAGACCAGGGCCATGCCGTGGGCCGCACAGTGGGCCGCGACCGCGGCAAAAACCGTGTGGTGCGAGAAGTCGATGACCACCGCCCCGGGCATCGCTGGCAACGCCGTGTGCAGCGGGGCGTCGCTGGGCACGCCCAGGGCGCGCAGCGAGCCTGCCTGCTGATCGACTCCGGCCACGATGGCGAAGGCCGGATCGGCGGCAGCGAGGGAGAGGATGCGTTGGCCCATGCGGCCGGCGGCGCCGTGCATGATGATCGGGGTGGGCGTGCTCATGGCAGGGACAGGATAGGAGGCCCGACGCGGTTGCCAGCCGGGCCGGGCAGGCTACCACCCGAGCCATGCTGCTGTGCGACATCGAAGGCACCACCACCGCCATCGCCTTCGTGTACGAGACGTTGTTTCCGTACGCGGCGCGCACGCTCGAACCGTTCCTCGAAGCCCACGTCGATGATCCGGCGGTGACGGCGGCCTGCGCCCTGGTGCGCGCCGACGCCACTCCGGATGAGGCGGCCCTGGGTCGCGATGCCAGCGTGCTCGCGGTGGTCCGCCGGCAGATGGCTGGCGATGTGAAAGCCACCGGCCTCAAGCGACTCCAGGGGCTCATCTGGCAGCACGGCTATGCGACGGGCGCGGTGCGTGGCCAGGTGTTCGACGACGTGCCGGCGGTGTTTGCCACCGCCCACGCCGGGGCCGGGGTGGCGATCTATTCCTCGGGTTCGGTGCTGGCGCAACAGTTGCTCTTCCGCCACAGCGTGGCCGGGGATCTCACCCCGCTGATCCGCGCCTATTTTGACACCACCACCGGCCCCAAGCAGGAAGCCGACAGCTACCGTGCCATCGCCGATGCACTGGACGTGGCGACCAGCGCCATCACCTTCGCCACCGACCGGATCGAGGAGGCGGCAGCAGCCGCCCACGCCGGATGCCGTGCGGTGGTGATCATGCGACCCGGCAATCCTCCGCTGCGCGCAGGTCTGCCGTATGAAGTCCACGCGGATCTGCGTTCGCTGACGTGACATTATCCTGCCTGTCGCAGGTGGTGGTTGGTGGTTGGGTTCTGGTGGTTGGGGGACAACACCGTGCGGCGCCGCTGCGGATCACGCATCCGGTTCCGGACAACACCATTGCAACGCGCTGCGAGGCAGTCCCCAACCACCAACCACTAACCACCAACCACGTTTTTCGGGTTTACTGATGGCGCAACTCGCGCTTCGCCATCTGATGCCGCACATGCCTACCGCCCCCGCCGTCACCGCCTCCGCCCCGACCACCTTCGCCGATCTCGGCCTGCCCGCCGAACTGGTGAAGCTGCTCGCCGACAAGGCGATCACCGTGCCCACCCCGGTGCAGGCGGCGGTCATCCCGTTAGCCATGACCGGCGGCGACCTGGTGGCCCAAGCGCGCACCGGTTCGGGCAAGACCCTGGCCTTTCTCATCCCCCTCGCCTGTCGCATCGTCAACGGTGAGATCACCCGCGCCTGGATCATCTGCCCGACCCGCGAACTGGCCCAGCAGGCGGCGCGCACCGCCGACATCCTGCTCGGCGCAGGCTCGGCCGCCGTGGTTGTCGGCGGCCAGCCGCCCGGCCCCCAGATCCGCGATCTGCGCCGTGGCGCGCCGCTGGTCATCGGCACCCCCGGGCGCATGTGCGACCTGCTCGCCCAGGGCATGCTCAAGCCC
>JBILDK010000517.1:0-2581 GCA_044352625.1 Planctomycetota bacterium | reverse complement strand
CGGCGTTGGACCTCGGCTTCGGGCAGGTCGAGGTTGCGCGGACCGCAGGCCACGTCCTCGGCGACCGTGGCGCAGAACAACTGGTCGTCCGGGTCCTGCAGCACCATGCCCAGTCGGCGGCAGCGTTCGATCTCGCTCCAGGCGCGCACCGGCTGGCCGTCGAGGTGCACCGCGCCGTGTTGCGGTGCAAGCAGGCCGACCAGGACCTTGAGCAGGGTGGTCTTGCCCGAACCGTTCGAGGCGAGCAAGGCCACGAACTCGCCGTCATCGGCGTGGAAGGTGATCCCGTCGAGGGCTTTCGAGCCCTCGGTGTAGGTATAGGTGACGCCGTCAGCACGGATCATGGCAGGCGCTCGCACAGCGCCCAGCAGGCCACGACCAGCGCCACGCAGGCGATGATGCTCAACCCGTCACTGGTCGGCAGGGGCGTGACCGGGGGCAGGGGCAGGCGTCCCGCCCCGCCGCGCAGGCGCATGGCCTCGGCGGTACGACCGGCCTGATCGAGCGCGCGCACCAGCATCAGACCGCTGAGCTGCCCGGCCGAGGCCAGGGCGCGGCGGCGGTCGCGCCAACCCAGGCGCAGGCGTTGCGCGTCGAGCCCGGCCTCGGCCCGATCAAGCAGCACGAACACGAAGCGATACATGAGCAGCAGCAGTTCGACCAGCAGCAGCGGAGCGCGTAGCCAGCGCGCAGCCACCGCGAGGCGATGCACCGGCACGGTCGAGCCGAGCAGAACCAGCACCGCCGAAGCGCCCACCACCCGCGCCGCCAGGTCCATTCCGGGACGGAGAGCAGCAACGCCCTCGAACCAGCAGCGCAGCGCCACCAGCACAGCAACCACGCCCAACGGTGCGGCCATGCGTATGGCGATCAGTCGCACCGGCAGGCCCAGGCTCCAGCCCGCGGTCAGCACCGCAGCGGCGACCACGGCTGGCAGCAGCCACCAGGACGAGGCCAAGCAGGCGGCGACCAGGGCCAATCCGGCGCTCACCACCACACGGGCGTCGCACCGGGCGAGGGACGTGCTGCGCGCCGCAAGGATGTCGTTCAGGAGGGCGAACATGGCCGCTGGGTCGGGGGTTTGGCAAACAGCGTGCGGGCTGACCAGCCGGCGATGAAACCGCCCACCGCCCCTGCGCCCAGGAACAGGAAGAGCAGCAGGTCGCCCTGGTCGGTGTTGATAATCGGCTCGCGGGGCGGATGCCCGGAATCGCGCGCGATGCGTTCGACCACCGCTTCATCGACCCCGGTCCAGGCGGGCGCGGATTCCCCGGCGGTGAGGGTCAGCATTCCCAGCAGCAGCACGAGGCATCTCATGTCTTTGCCCCCGCAACCAGCAGGTCTGGCCGGCGGGTCGCCACCAGCCGCCAGGCGGCGGCACTGACCACACCCTCGGCGATTCCGAGCGGGATCTGGGTCGGGGCGAAGGCGAGCGCGGTGAGCGCGAACTGACTCCAGAAGGAACTGCCGGCGGGCGCCAGCAGACCGAGGCCGGTGGCCGTCACCGCATAGGTTCCCCAGTCGCTGAGCAGTCCGGCGGCGAAGGCTGCCGTCGCCCCGGATACGCCCAGTCCGCGCAGTCCGCGAAAGGTCGCGACGGCGAGCAATCCCGCCACCACACCCATGCCGAGCAGATTGAGGCCCAGGGTGCTCAGCCCGCCGTGGGCCAGGAACAGCGCCTGCAGCAGCAAGGCGATGAACGCCACCACCACCGTGGGCCCGGCCCCGATGAGGATGGCGGCCATGCCGGTGCCGCAGGGATGCGAGCAGGTGCCTGTGAAGGGCACCGGGACGGGCATGCAAGAGATGATGAACACCGCCGCGCCGATCAGCGCGATGAGCGGTTTGTGATCCGGATTGAGAGTCACCCGGCGCTGCGTGGACCACAGCCCCCAGGCTAGGAATGGGACTGCGGCGGCGCTCCAGGCGACGGCCTGCAGTGGTGGCAGGATGCCTTCGGCAAGGTGCATGGTCAGGGTTTCAGCGGGGCGGCGGTCTGCGCCTGGGCGCAGCGCCGCAGCAGCAGATCGACCATTGCATCATCGTAGCCCAGGGGCCCGCCGCAGCGGATGACCAGGCCGGGATGGGCGGCAAGGGCGGCGCGCAGCAGCGCCGGAATATCGTCGCGCAGATGGTTGCCGTGGTGCAGGAAGTACGGCACCACCACCACCTCGCGGGCACCGTCGGCAACACAGGCGGCGATGGTTTCGGGCAAGCCGGGCTGGCACAGTTCCATGTGCGCCACGCGCACCACCAGCCCGGGAGAGCGTGCGGCAAGCCCGGCGGCGACCTGTTCCATGCCGACGCTGGCACCAAGCGCGCGGGAGCCGTGGCCGAGAATGATGATGGCGGTGGTCATGGGGCTGATGTCCTAGTTATGAAGCAGACAGGATGAGGAATGAAAAGAAGACTGACGGAAACGGCCGAGGGCAGGAACAGGATGGGGAGGATTCGAAAAGGCAGAAAAGGTAGGACCGGCGTGAGGAGGGTATCGGTCTCTGGTCTAGGGATTGGCGCATTCGCGGGGATTCGGGATGTCCATCCTCCCCATCCTCCCCATCCTGTTCCTACACGTTTCATG
>JBILDK010000518.1:0-2581 GCA_044352625.1 Planctomycetota bacterium | reverse complement strand
CAGCCTGGCCCTCGGCCTGGGCAGCCAGGGCGCGTTCGCGCTCGGCCAGGTTCCGCTCGCGGCCGCGTACCTGTTCGAATGCGGCCCACGCCGCCGCCCCGATGCCAGCCGTGCACAACGCCAGCAGTGCCCCCAGCCACGCAATGTGGATCGCGCCCAAACGCGAGGTCAGCAACAGCGACGCCAGCGCCACGCCCGGCAACACGCCGAGCAATGTCGCAAGGCGGGGCCAATCAGTGGGCGTGGCAGGTTTCATGCCACGCCCGGGAGCGCCGGTGTCCTCACCGGCGTGCGACGCTGCATGCCGGTGAGGACACCGGCGCTCCCGGGACGAAGCTGCGACCGCCTATTCATCACACAGCCCATACCGTTTGCGCAGCGAATACAGCACCTTGCGCGTAATGCCAAGATAGGCCGCGGTCTTCACTGGCGAACCGCCATGGCGAGCCAGGGCTGCGGCCACCAGCGCCCGGTGCCAACCGTCCAGGTCGAAACCCTCGGCTGGCATTGCCAGGCCCGGCGGCGGAGCCGCAGGCAGGGCCAGCGCCGTGCCCGCGCCCGCGGCCGGGGCCGTTCCAGCTTCCGGCAAGAGCTCGGCCAGATGCCGCACATCCAGCACCGCGTCATCAAAACGCAGCGCCGCCTCATCCAGCAGATTGCGCAGCTGCCGCACATTGCCCGGCCAGGCATAGGCGAACAGCACCGCCTCGGCGGCGCTGCTCAGCCGCTGGAAGCCCCGGCCGCGCTCGGCGCGGATGTGCGTCAGCAGCGCCCGCGCCAGCGGTAAAATGTCGCCGCGCCGCGCGCGCAGCGGCGGCAACACCAGGTGCCCGACCTTGAGCCGATAGAACAGATCTTCGCGGAAACGCCCCTCGCGCACGCGCTCGGCCAGCACCGCATTGGTGGCGCACACCACGCGCGCGGTCAGGCGTTGCGCCTTGGTCCCGCCCACCGCGGTCCAGGCCCGTTCTTCGATCACGCGCAGCAACTTGGCCTGCTGGTCCTGGGGCAGGTCGCCGACCTCATCCAGAAAGATCGTACCGCCCGCCGCCGCCGCCAGCTTGCCGAGGCTGCCGCCGGGGGCCGCCCCGGTGAATGCGCCCGCAACATAGCCGAACAGTTCGGCCTCGAACAGGCCGCCGGGGATCGCGGCGCAGTTCACCGCAATGAACGGCCCCGCACCAGGGGGCCTGCCGCCGTGGTGCAAGCGCCGGGCGAGCAATTCCTTGCCACAGCCGGTCTCGCCCTGGACCAGGCACGCCACATCGCGCGCCGCATGCAGCCGGTCGGCCAGGGCCACGACGCGGGCGAGTTCGGGCCCAGGCACCACCAGGCCATCAACCGCCGCTGGCGCGGGACCCTCGACCGCGAGCGCCGCAAAGCGTTCAACCAGGCGATGGACCTCACCGATTTGCACCGGCTTGCGCAGATAGTCCACGGCCCCAAGCCGCAGCGCCTCGACCCCGGTGGCGGCATCGCCAAAGGCGGTCATCAGCGCCACCGGCGGCGGATCGTCGAGAGCGTTGATCGCCGCGAGCAGCGCGAAGCCGTCCATCCCCGGCATGCGGATATCGCTCAGCACCAGGTCCGGGGCCTCGGCGCGGATGCGTGCCAACGCCTCGGCCCCCGACCCGGTCTGGGCCACGGTGTAGCCGAGCTGGGCGAGCACATCGCCAATGCTCGTCCGCACCTCCGCATGATCATCCACCAGCAGGACCCGCATGACCGCACCCTATGCCCCCGTGCCGCCGGCGCGAGCGCGGGCCGTCCCGCCCATCCCGCCGGGCGGATCCGCCCACCTCCGCACCGCCCGCCCCTCAAAAATGGTGCAGCCGTTGCGGCACACCATGTGCAATAAGCCAAGTGGAGTCCCCATCATGGCCAGTCCAATCAACGCCGGTTTGAGCCTGATCGAGGTGATGGTCTGTTCCGCGCTGCTGGTGGTCGGCCTTGAGGCCGCTTTCAGCGCCATGGGAACGTCCTTCATCACCAAGCGCCAGACTGAAAATCGCAGCCTCGCCCTGGCCGAGGCCCAGACCCAGGTCGAGCAGTTGCAGGCGTTCAGCTACACCTCGATCCAGGCCCTCGCGGCGGGCTCGGGCGAGACCACGTTCGCCGCCATCGATTCCGTGACCGGGACGGCGACCGGCCCGCTCGCTGCGCTGCGCCCCCAGGTGAATCCGACCACCAACCAGCCGTTGACCCACCTGGGGATGGTCCGTCGCGTGGCCCAGAACGGCAACAGCTACTGCTTCTTGGTCTGGGTCGGCTGGAAAGAGGCGTGGGGCGATGACAAAGTCGAACTGTATTACTGGTACACCAAGCGTAACAGCTAAGCGATGGAGCCCACCATGCGACACCCCGCCAATCTCCTGCGCGCCGGTCTGAACCTTCTTGAGGTGACGATCGCAACCGCGGTTCTCGCCTCGGTGACCTTGATCGCCAGCAACAGCATCAAGACCGGCAGTGACCTGCACAGCACGGCGAACGCCAGTACCAACGCCCTGAACGGCACCCATCGGGTGTCCCAGCAGGTGGCGATGGACATGAAGTATGCGGATCTCAACAAGATTTATCTGGA
>JBILDK010000516.1:0-2586 GCA_044352625.1 Planctomycetota bacterium | reverse complement strand
GCCACCGGGGCGATCGAGGTCTTCGCCACCGGGCTGGTGATCCTCAACCAGGCCCAGACGCCCCCCTTCGAGATCAGCGAGCACGCCAAGGTCGGTGAAGAGGCCCGCCTCAAGGCGCGCTTCCTCGACCTGCGCCGGCCGTCGATGCAGCACAACCTGATCACCCGCCACCGGGTGACCAAGTGCGTGCGCGACTTCTTCGACGCCGAGCGCTTCATCGAGGTCGAGACCCCGACGCTGTGCAAGTACACCCCCGGCGGCGCGCGCAACTTCCTGGTGCCGTCGCGCCTGCACAGCGGCATGTTCTACGCCCTGGCGGAATCGCCGCAGCTCTTCAAACAGCTCTTGATGGTCGCTGGCTACGACCGCTACCTGCAGATCGCGCGCTGCTACCGCGACGAGGACCTGCGCAACGACCGTCAGCCCGAGTTCACCCAGATCGATCTCGAAATGTCGTTCATCGACATGGAAGACATCATGGGCCTGGGCGAGGGCATGTGCCGCGCCATCTGGAAGAACATCCTCGGCGTCGACCTGCCCCCGGTGCGTCGCATGACCTGGACCGAGGGCATGGACGTCTACGGCAGCGACAAGCCCGACCTGCGCTTCGGCATGCCCATCGTCGATCTCACCGATTGGGCGCCGACCAGCGGTTTCAGCGTGTTCCAGAAGGCGGTGGAGGCCAAGGGCGTGGTGCGCGCGCTCAACGCCAAGAACGCCAACGAGACGCTCTCGCGCCGCACCCTCGACACCCTCACCGAGTTCGCCAAGGGCCTCGGCGCCAAGGGCCTCGCCTGGATCAAGATCGGTGCGGACCCGAGCAAGGCCGAGGACTGGCAGGGCCCCGCGGCCAAAAACATCACCGCCGAGGCCCGCATCGAGCTGGCCAAGCGCCTCGATGTCGGCCCCGGCGACGTGCTCTTTTTTGGCGCGGATAGCCTCAAGGGCGTGCGCACGGTGCTGGGCGCGGTGCGCAACGAGCTGGGCCGCAACCTGCTCAAGCTGGCGCGCGGAGACGACTGGCAGTTCCTGTGGATCCACAGCGCGCCGCTGTTCGAGTTCAGCGAGGAATCCCACACCTTCGTGGCCAACCACCACCCGTTCACCTCGCCCTTCCCCGAGCATGTCCAGTACCTGCAATCCGATCCCGGCCGGGTGCTGTCCAAGAGCTACGACATGGTGCTCAACGGCAACGAGATCGGCGGCGGCTCGATCCGCATCCACGATCCCGAGATGCAGGGCAAGGTCTTCGCCGCCCTCGGCATCTCGCCCGAGGAGGCCCAGCAGAAGTTCGGCTTCCTGCTCAATGCACTATCCTACGGCGCGCCCCCGCACGGCGGCATGGCCTTCGGCCTCGACCGCATGATCATGCTCATCTGCCAGACCGAGTCGATCCGCGACGTCATCGCCTATCCCAAGACCCAGCGCGGCCGCGACGAGATGCTCGACTGCCCCACGCCGGTCAGCGACCGGCAGCTCAAGGAGTTGAGCATCGTCACGACCACGGCGTGACCTTCGGCGAATGGCGGATAGCGTGCGGCCATGAGTCCTGAGGACATCCGCCAGCTAGGGGCTATTGGCGATCCGCTGCGCCGGCGCTTCGCCTTCGTAGCCGCACTTGACCGGGCCATCGCCGGCTCATCCCCAACCCAGCGTCCCATCATCGTCGGTGGAGCAGCGGTCGAATTCTACACCACGGGCGGCTATACGACCCAGGACCTGGACCTGGTGCTGTTTAATACCGACCGGGCTGAGATCGCGCTGCGCAACGCAGGTTTTTCCCAACACGGACGCTATTGGCACCACCCGGATGCGGACCTGCTGTGTGAGTTTCCCGGCAAGGTCCTCACCTACGGCGATCAGGGTGCCTACGATCGGGTGCAGGAGGTCCGCATCGACGAGGCCTGCTGCCTGGTGATCGGCGTCGAGGATCTCATCATCGGGCGCTTGTGGTCGGCGGTGGATGAGGGTCGGGCCAATGACCGCAAATGGGCGGCGGAAATGATCCGCCTCTTTCACGATCGCATTCATTGGGCCGCCCTTGAGCAGCTTGCCGTCACCCAAAGCCACCGCCTCCTGACCGTGGTGCAAGAATTGCGGCATGCGTGAACCCCTGGATTTCGATGCGGTGCGTGCCCAGGCCCAGCGTCGTGCCTGCGAGGTGCGCGTGGCTGCCGGCGATGGCACGCACAAGGACCAACCCCATGACGACGCGTTCTGGGAAGCGCAGTTCATGGCCGACCAGGCGCGCTTGAACCGACGCCTCGCCACGGGCGAGTGGGTGTTCACCGGGCCGCGATCCTTGGTGTGGACCACGCCCCAGACGTAGCCGACTATCATAGTGACCACCTGCAGTGCTACGGCCCCGGCAGGTCTCGGCTGGCTTGCACCAACCTGCCGCTGCGTGCAAACTCCCGAGGCATGCAGCCGACCTCCATCGCGTCCGACGCCGAGCGTCCGCTGACTGATCAGGCGCTGGTGGCGCTGGCCACAGCCCTGGCGCAGCATGGCAGCACCTGCCTGTGGTGGGGCGTTGACACCCAGGCCATCACCTCGGTCGGGGCCGCCCGCGAGGTGGCGCGTCAT
>JBILDK010000515.1:0-2587 GCA_044352625.1 Planctomycetota bacterium | reverse complement strand
CCCGCCTGCGCTGGTGCTGATGGATTGCGAAATGCCCGGGATGGATGGCTACACCACCACCAGCCTGCTGCGACAGGCGCTGGGTCCGGGCCACCGCCTACCCATCCTTGCGCTCAGCGGCAACGATCACCCCGAGGACCGTGCCCGCTGCCTGGCAGCGGGCATGGACGACTTCCTGCCCAAGCCGCTGCGTTTGGCCACGCTTGAAGCCGCCCTTGCGCGCTGGCTCGGCGGACGGTTCGCCCCTGCGCCAGCCCCAGCCCCAGCCCCGGTGGCGGAGGTCGAGGTTGTCCTCGATCCGTCGGCGCTGGCCAATTTTAATCGCATGCAGCCGGGCAGCGGGGCGATGCTGCTCGGCATCTACCTCAAGGATCTCGCCGAGTGCGAGCCGCTGTTGCAGCGTGCGGTGATGGAAGGCGACCTTTCCGCGGTAACCCGCGCGGCGCACAAGCTCAAGGGTGCCTCGTTGACCATTGGTGCTGTGGCCCTGGGGGCGGCGATGAAGGCGCTTGAGCAGCACGCACGCAGCGCCTCTCTGCCTGCCAGTC
The DNA here is from genome assembly GCA_044352625.1 of Planctomycetota bacterium. Taxonomy (GTDB): domain Bacteria; phylum Planctomycetota; class UBA11346; order UBA11346; family UBA11346; genus JAKLKR01. The sequence continues at coordinate 2,039 of JBILDK010000515.1, read as the reverse complement.
AGGAAGCCTGGCGCCACGCTGCGACCGTGCTGATGGCGACACGTGCCGCCATCGCCGCCGCCATCACCCCGCCGCCGCCACCGCCGACCCCACCCGCTCCCTGGCCCACGCTCCGGGCGACCCCCGAGGTGGTGACTGCGCAACGCACCCGGGCGCTGCACGCCGAAGGCTTCGTCGCGTGCATCGAAGCGATGCCGGGTCCGGCCGTCTTGCTCAATGCAGAGCGCCAGATCCTGGTCTCAAACAGCCTTTTCCAACGGGCCATCGGACTTGGTCCCGAACACGGCCCCGACATCGTTGGACTGCGCCCGGGCGAAGCCCTCGACTGTCATCATGCGGCCACCACCCCTGAGGGTTGCGGCGGTGATCCGGCCTGCGCATTCTGTGGGGCGGCCACGGCGATCGTAGACGGGCTGCGAGAGCGTGAGCGCACCGTCACCGAAGCGCGCCTGACCGTCGGCCCTGGCTGCGGCCAGAGCCGCGACTACGAGATGACCGCCACCCCGATCCGCTTCGACGGCCAGGGTTTCGTACTGCTCGGCCTGCGCGACATCGCCACCGAAAAACGCCGCCAGGTGCTGGAGCGGCTGTTCTACCATGATGTGCTCAACAGCGTGGGCGGGGTCCTCGGCCTGGCCACCCAGCTGGCCGAGCAGAGCGTGCCGCCAAGCGACCAGCGGGCGATGCACCACCTCTTGGCCCAGACCAGTCAGCAGGCGGTGGACGAGATCAATGCTCAGCGCATGCTCACCCGGGCTGAAAACGGCGACCTGCCGGTGGACTTCCAGCGCGTGGCCTTGGCCCCGCTGCTGCGTGAGCTGCGCGACGCCTGCGCCGTGCATCAGGTGGCGGCCCGACGCCACCTGGTTCTCGGGCCCCAGGTCGAGGTCATCGTGAAGACCGACCGCGTGCTGCTGCGCCGGGTACTGACCAACTTGGTCAAGAACGCCCTGGAAGCCACGCCACCGGGCGGGACCGTGACCATTGGCAGCCACGGCGGCGACGGCACCGTGAGCTGTACGGTGCATAATCCCGGGGTCATGTCGGACGAGGTCCGCCTCCAGCTTTTCCAACGCTCATTCACCACCAAAGGCGATGGACGCGGCCTCGGCACGTGGTCGGCGAAGCTGCTCGGCGAGCGGTACTTGGGAGGACGACTCAGCTTCACCAGCAGCGCCGAAAAGGGCACCGAGCTGGCCCTGGCCCTAGCGCTGCCGCGGCTGCCCACCTGAACCGTATACCGGCACACGACGAGACATGTCGTTCTTGTCCGTCACCATTCTGGATCTATAAGTCTCATATGACGGCAAGCCGAGCGCGTGAAGATGAGATAGACAGCGGAGCAGATTTCACCGACCCCGGGACCGTGGCGGCAATGGCGCAGATTTTCGCCCTGCTACGCGCCCGCACCGGCCACGATTTCGCACACTACAAGCCGAGCACCATCCAACGCCGCATCGAACGCCGTTTGGCCACGCACAAGCGCGACACCGTGGCTGACTACCTCGCCTTCCTCGAACAGACTCCGGGCGAGATCGAGGCGCTGTTTCGCGACCTGCTCATTGGCGTGACCTGCTTCTTCCGCGACCCCGAGGCCTTTACCGCGCTCGAACAGACGGTCATCCCGCGGCTGTTCGCCGACGTGCCCCCAGGCAGCCCAATCCGCATCTGGTCGGTGGGCTGCTCCACTGGCGAGGAGGCCTACTCCCTCGCCATCCTCCTGCTGGAACAGCGAAGCCTTGTGGGCGATGAGCGCATGGTCCAGATCTTCGCCACCGACCTCGACAGCCGCGCCATCGCCACGGCACGCACCGGGCGTTACGGCGCAGGCATCGCCACCGACCTCACTCCCGAGCGGCTCGCGCGCTGGTTCACGCCCGAGCCAGACGGCAAAGCCTATCGCATCGATAAGACGGTGCGCAGCGTGGTGGTTTTTTCCGAGCAGGACGCGATCCAGGACCCGCCTTTTTCCAAGCTCGACCTGATCGTCTGTCGCAATCTCCTGATCTATTTCGACGCGAGCCTGCAGAAGCGCCTCA
>JBILDK010000514.1:0-2590 GCA_044352625.1 Planctomycetota bacterium | reverse complement strand
CATCCTTGCTGAATGCCGGGCGGTCTCCGCCCGGCATTCTCTATTTCCCCTGACCCACTGAGCCCATGACCCGCACCGTCACCATTGACAGCCTGCAGGTGCCGCTCGACCAAGCGGCGCGGGGTCCGGTCCAATCCCTGGATCACCACCTCGAGCCGTGGATCGCGCATCGCTGCCGCATCGCAGTGGCGGATGTGGTGAGTTATCGCATTGAACGGCGCAGCCTCGACGCCCGGCAGAAACCACGGTTGCTGTACCTGTATCAGGTGGTGGCGGAGGTCCGCGACGGCAGCCCGGTGTTCGAGGACGCCCACGTCCAGGTGCTCTCCCAGCCACCGGCTCCGGATGACGGCCTGTGGAAGCTGCCGCTGCGCGCGGATCTCCCGCAGCAGCCGATCGTGGTTGGCACCGGTCCCGCCGGTTTGATGGCCGCCTACCTGCTCGCGGCCTACGGCTGCCGCCCGATCGTGCTCGATCGCGGCCGCGATGCCGACACGCGCACTGCCGATCTCGGCCGTTTCCACGCCACGCGCGTGCTCGATCCGGACAGCAACTACCTGTACGGCGAAGGCGGCGCCGGCACCTACTCCGACGGCAAGCTCTACACCCGGGTCAAGGACCGGCGCATGCGCTTCCTGCTCGAAGCCTTCGTCGCCGCCCGCGCCCCGCGCCACATTCTCTGGCGCCACCATCCCCATGTCGGCAGCGACATCCTGCCGCACATGGTTAAACGCCTGCGCCGCTTCATCACCGATCGTGGCGGCGAGGTGCGCTGGGGCTGTGAAGTGGTGGACGTGGCCGAAGCGGGCGGACGCTGCGTCGGCGTGGTCACCCGCGACGGCCAGGTGATCGCCGGCGACACGGTGATCTGCGCCCCCGGCCACAGCGCCCGGGCACTGATCACCGCCCTCTGTAAGCGCGGCGTGACCCACAAGGCCAAGGGCTTCCAGCTCGGCTGCCGCATCGAGCACGACCAGCGGCTGATTGATCAGGGTCAGTACGGCTGCCAGCCGGGCCTCGACCTGCCGCGACACCTGATCGGCGCTGCGGAATACAATCTGGTGAGCCGTCCGCCCCGGGGCCGGGTCCAGGGCGTGACCACGTTCTGCATGTGCCCCGGCGGAGAGATCATCGCCTCGACCTCGGATACCGGTCATCTCTCGACCAATGGGATGAGTCGTTTCGCCCGCGCCTCGTCCTTCGCCAATGCCGGATTGATCGTCAATCAGCCAGTCGATGAAGCCAGCGGAGGGCTCGCCGGCTTCGCCCAGGTGGATGCCCTGGAGCAGGCCTGCTTTGTCGCCGGCGGCGGGGATTACAGTTGCCCGGCGCAATCCGCCATGGCGTTCGTGCGCGGCGAAGCCGGCACCGCGCCTGCGGGATCAAGCTACCGTCTGGGCATCCGCCCGGGCCGCTTGGATCGCATCCTGCCTGCCGCCACCAGCGCCGCGATCCGCGAGGCGCTGATGCATTTTGAACGGGTGATTCCCGGCTTCCTGCGCCACGGCACCCTGGTTGGCATCGAAGCCCGGGTCAGCAGCCCGGTGCGTTTCGAGCGCAATCCCGAGACCTTGGCCAGTTCGCTGCCGGGGCTGTATCTGGCCGGCGAGGGCGCGGGTTATGCCGGTGGCATCGTCAGTGCCGGACTTGATGGCCTGCGCCTGGCTGAAACCATCCTCACCGGGGTTCCGGCCCAGCGCGGCAAGAGTGCGGGCGAGGACTACGCGCCTGGCTGATTGGGCGTGATCGCGCGATGTCGGTCGCTGCCGCCACTCGCGGAACGGCGACGTTGGCCCTTGAGCTGGATGATCAGGTCAATGTGCGGAATCAAACGTTCGATCGCCTTCAGCCGGTCGCGCAGGGCCACCCATTCGCTGATCGTCAGCCGTCCGCTGTCGAGCACGGCGTCCTCCAGCTCATCGATCAGTGAACCCTTGTTGGCACCCTGATGGTCGTTGAGGAATCCATTGAGCGCGAGCAAGTGATCTAGTTCACTCTGGTTGAGGGGATTCTGGCCAGAGGGTGGCAGGGCGAAGCCGCCGGATGGGGTCTCAGTGCTCATGCCTGAGGCTACCTCAGGATCATTCAGATCGCCAGTCGCGCCCAGACCGGTCTTGCAATGTGCGGCCCCAGCGTGGAATCCCGCGCGATGCCCCGCCCCGATCTTGCAGCCGACGCCCGCGCCGAACTTGCCGGCCTGGCGGAGGCCGGCCGCCTGCGCCAGCGGCCGGTAAGCGATGCGCCGGTGGGCCGCACCGTCGCGGTGCGTGGGCCTGGCGGCCGCCGCAACCTGGTGACTTGGGCTTCCAACGACTACCTCGGCCTGGCCCACGCGCTGCCGGTGCGCAATGGCGCGACCCGGGCCGTGCGCCGTGCAGGTGCGGGGGCGGGGGCAGCGCGGCTGCTTGGTGGCCATGCGGTGCATCGTCAGCTCGAACTGGCAGTAGCACGCTTTCTCGGCACCGGTGACTGCCTGCTGACCACCTCGGGCTTCCAGGCCAACCTCTGCGCCGTGACCACCCTGGCATCTGATCCCGAGGATGTAGTCATCCTCGATCGTGCGTGCCACGCCTCGACCTATGATGGCGTG
>JBILDK010000512.1:0-2591 GCA_044352625.1 Planctomycetota bacterium | reverse complement strand
TGCTTCGAATAAAGCATGCTAAACCGGCTGACCCATGCATATCCGACATGATTTGACCTGAATCAAGGACTTCAGGTCCTGGGCTGTCTAGGATCCCTCACATGGATCCTACCAACCGTCTGCCCTCGCCGACGCTGGCTTGTCCGGTGCCGGGCTCGCCCCTGACCCTGGATGCATGGCTGCGCTGCTCCGATCCGCAGATGTTAGAGGTTCTTTGGGCCGCTGCCGACCGGGCGCGGCACCAGCACGTCGGCGACGAGGTTCATCTGCGCGGACTGATTGAGGTGTCGAGCCATTGCGTGCGCTCCTGCGCCTATTGCGGCTTGGCCAAAGAGCACACGGCCCTGCAGCGCTACCGCATGACGGCGGACGAGATCCTGGCCTGTGCCGATGAGGCCGTCCAGCTCGGCTACGGCACGGTGGTGATGCAGGCGGGCGAAGACTACGGCCTGACCCGGGCGTTCATTGCTGAGGTGGTCGCGCAGATCAAAGCGCGCACCGGGCTGGCGGTGACCTTGAGCTTGGGCGAACGCCCGCGCGAGGACTTCGCCGCGTGGAAGGCGGCCGGTGCCGACCGCTACCTGATGCGCTTCGAGACCACCAATCGCGAGCTGTATCAGCGCATTCATCCTGATCTTGGCAATCGATTGAGCGATCGTTTGGCGCAACTCAACGACCTCAGCGAATTGGGTTATGAGGTCGGCAGCGGCGTCATGGTCGGGATCCCCGGTCAGACCTACGCGGACCTCGCTGGGGACCTTGCCGCCTTTCAGGCGCTCGATCTCGACATGATCGGCATCGGACCGTACCTGCCGCATCCCGCCACGCCCCTTGGGCGCGAGGCCAACGCCATCGCCATGGACACCGCCGACCAGGTGCCCACCGGCGAGCTGATGACCTACAAGATGGTGGCCCTGACCAGGCTGTTGTGCCCCTGGGCCAACATCCCGGCCACGACCGCCCTGGCGACCATCAACAAGACAGATGGGCGCGAGTTGGGCCTGCAGCGCGGGGCCAATATCGTCATGCCCAACCTGACTCCGGTGCGTTATCGCGCGCTGTACCAGATCTATCCCGACAAGGCCTGCATCGACGAGACCGCCGCCCAGTGCCACCATTGCCTTGGCGGGCGCATCCGTTCCATCGGCCGTGAACCCGGGCAAGGTCCCGGCTCTGCCCTGCACCGTCCCCGCTCCGCCCAGGATACCGCTCAATGACCCGTCAACTGTCGTCCGGCGCCACCGATTTCATCGACGATGCCGCCCTTGGTGAACTGCTCTTTTCGCAACCGGACGACGCCGTCCGGGTCCGCGAGATCATCGCCAAGAGCCTCTCCAAGCAGTGCCTGAGCGTGGCCGAGACCGCCGTGCTGCTGCGCGCCGATGATCCCGCCCTGGTGGCCGAGATCCTGGACGCCGCACGCACCCTCAAGCGCAACGTGTACGGCAACCGCATCGTGCTGTTCGCCCCGCTGTACATCGGCTCGTTGTGCGTGAACGACTGCAGCTATTGCGGCTTCAAGCGCTCGAACCAGGAGGCCGAGCGCATCACCCTCGACACCGAGAGCCTGAAAAAACAGGTCGCCGCCCTTGAGGATGCCGGGCACAAGCGCCTCATCCTGGTGTACGGCGAGCACCCGCGCTACGACGCGCACTTCATCGCCGACACCGTGCGCACGGTCTATGGCGTGCAGAGCGGACCCCACGGCGAGATCCGCCGCGTGAACGTCAACGCCGCGCCGCTCTCGGTCGAGGACTTCCGCACGGTCAAGGCGTCCGACATCGGCACCTTCCAGATCTTCCAGGAGACCTACCACCACGCGACCTACGCCAAGGTCCATCCGCCGTCCGACATCAAGGGCGACTACCTGTGGCGGCTCGACGGCATGGACCGCGCCATGGAGGCCGGCATCGACGACGTGGGCATCGGCGCCCTGTTCGGGCTGTACGACTGGCGCTTCGAGGTCCTCGGCCTGGTCAGCCACGCGCTGCACCTGCAGCAGCGCTTCAACGTCGGCCCGCACACCGTCTCGTTCCCGCGCATCCAGGCCGCCACCGGCATCGACGTGGATCCGCGCTGGCAGGTGTCGGATGCGGACTTCGCCCGCCTGGTGGCGATCCTGCGCCTCGCCATCCCCTACACCGGGCTGATCCTCACCGCCCGCGAGCCGGTGCACATCCGCAACCAGCTCATCGAATTCGGTGTCAGCCAGATCGATGGCGGCACCAAGATCGGCCTGGGGGACTACACCGACGACCACGACGAGCAGCATCTCAAGAAGGCCCAGTTCCAGCTCGGCGACACGCGCTCGCTGGATCAGGTCATGCAAGAGCTGATCGCGCGCAACGAACTGCCCAGCTTCTGCACCGCGTGCTACCGCCTCGGCCGCACCGGCGAGCACTTCATGGAGTTCGCCGTCCCCGGCTTCATCAAGCGCTTCTGCACCCCCAACGCCCTCACCACGCTGCAGGAATACCTGCTCGACTACGCCCCGCCCGAGACCAAGGCCAAGGGCGAGGCGATGATCGTCAGCGAACTCGCCAAGGTCGAGGAGGGGCCGCTCAAGGTTGAGTTGATGCGGCGGCTGGAAG
>JBILDK010000513.1:0-2591 GCA_044352625.1 Planctomycetota bacterium | reverse complement strand
CATGTTCATGTTGGCCGCCGCCGCCGAACGCAGCAGATCACGGAAGCGCTCCGGGGTCTGTCGCGCCGGCAGACCGTCGGCGGGGATCCAGTTGGCGCCCTTGCAGAACACGTCCAGGCCGTTGACGCGCACCGTCATCGAGGTGCCCCACTGGTCGGGCTGGTGTATGACCTGGATGATGCGCAGGCCGAGGCGCTTCTCCACCACCTGGCCCTCGGTGCTGACGCGCAGGGAGTAAAGCCGTTGGTCGCCGAGGCCGTTGGGCCACCACAGTTGGGGCTGATCAACCGTGAGGGTGGCCGTGTGGATACTGGTGCCTGGGGCGAGGTCGGCGTTGATGGTGGTGAGTCGCCCCTCAAGGTCGAGCGCCACGCGGGCGTGGCCTCCGGCGGGCGACCACAGCTCGACGCTGAGATCTACGTGGACTTTGCCGGCCTCGTGGCGTTGGGTGGTCCACACGTGCTCGATGCGGGCGGTGTCGCAGGCGATGAGTTGCGCCGCGTCCGGCAGGCCCAGGACCATGAGCGTCACGCCCCAGTCCCAGCCCGCATGGCACTGGGTCTTGCGGATGAGGTTGTGGCCCGGTTTGCGATTGTTGCCGATCATGGGGATCGGGTAGGGCTGGCGGGCGGCGCGGGCGGCGGCCTCGCGTTCGGCGCTGGCGAACACCGCCGTGACCGTGTTGCGGCCCGGCATGAGCAGCGGCTTGACCTCGAAACGGTAACGGCGGAAGCGGTTGGCGGTGCGGCCGGCTTCGTGGCCATTGACCAGCACGGTGGCGAAGGTGTCCGGATGGTCGAGCGAGAGGCACACGGAGCGTTTGGCGAGCACTGCGGCGGGAAGCTCGACCGAGCGTTCCATGCGCCACTCGGCTTGACCGACCCACTGGGCATCGTGTTCGTTCAGCCCGACATACGGATCGCTGAGGCGGCCCGCGGCCAGCAGCGCGCTATGCACATCGCCAGGCACCGTGCAGGGCAGCGGATCGGCGGGTGCGCCGTCAGCGCGGGTGAGGGTCCAGGTGCCGGAGAGGTCGAGGGTGGCCATGCTGACAGGCTAGCATGGTGCACGCGGCGCGCTCCCCTGGGTTGTCGCCGAGGGCCATGGTTGACCAGACCGTCAATCGGTGCCGCCATAGTCCGGCTCAGCCTGGCGCGGGATGTCCACTCCAGAGGCCCAGGGGGTCATTCGTCGACTCACCTTGCTGACTGCGCTGGTGGTTTGTTTCTCCGGTCCTTGGAATTCCGGACTTCCGAACGGCGCGGTCAGGATTACAAAGGGCTCTCCATGCATCAGCTTGAAATCGAATTGAAATGGGCGTTGGATGCCGTCGGCCATGCCGTGCTTAGCGAGCGGCTTGCCGCGGCCCATGGACCCGCGCACCGCCTGATCCAGAACAACCGCTTTTACGACAGTGCCGACCTGCGCCTGCGCCGCCGGTTCATGAATCTGCGCCTGCGGCACGAGAACGGGCGGCTGGTGATGACCTGCAAGCGCAAGCAGGGCGGCAGTGGCAACGCCGGATTGCACACCCATGACGAATGGGAAGAGGAGGTCGATGCGGCCCTGGCGGATGCGCCGGTGGCGGCGCTGGCGGCGGCCTTGCCTCTGCCCCAGCCCATACGCGAGGCGTTGGATGGGGCGGCGCTGGTGTGCGCAGGCGGCTTCGCCAACGCCCGGCTGGAATGGCGTGTGGGGCCGGACCTGCTGTGTCTCGACGCCACGGATTTCGGGGCCCGCACCGATTTCGAATTGGAGATCGAGACGGCGGAAGCAGCGCCTGCGGCCATGCGTTGGCAAACGGCCCTGGCCGCCTGGGGCGTCACCTGGCGGCCCGAAGCGCAGACCAAGTTCGCGCGCTTCCTCGCTCTCGGGGCCTGACCTACGGCTTCTCGGGGGCGACCCAGCCGTCCTCAACCTCGTCGTCATCGTTCGTCCACGTCGCCTCGCGCAGTTCCGATTCCCAAAACATGCACTTGCTGGTGTCGGGTTTTTCGAGGGTGTAGCCGTCGAATACCACCACGGGACGTTTGGCATTGAGTCCGGGAATGGCGCCGGCGGGGAAGCGCCAGGCCATGGCGGTGAAGTAGCGGTCGCGAAAATTGCCGCTGCCCAGATTGAGGGCGCTCACCGGCTGACCGCTGCGATCGGAAATGATCGACGCACGGACCAAAAGATGGTCTTCCTCTTCACGGGCTGGTTCGGTGGTGATGAGCTGCCAGGGCAGGGGATCGTTGTCGCCGCGCGGGGCGTGGCGGAACGTCACCTTGACCTGCTGCCGCAAGGTCGCTTCGGGGATCGCGAGCGTACGCGACAGCTCCTCAAACTTCACGTTTTGCCACAGCCACATGGGCAGAACCAGCGGCGCTGCGTACCACGCGATGGCGCAAAGAGGAATGAGCACGAAGATCGTGGCGAGCTTCGCAGAGAGCTTCGAGGGGGTTCCAGCCATGCTGAAGCGTAACCCGAAAAAACCTGAGGCACAACCCCTGAGAGCCTGAGCAGAAACCCCTGACCGAGGAGACGGCGGGGATCGTCGAGTGACCGCAAGGAAGACGAAACGAAGCGATACTGGAGGTATCGTGAGTGGA
>JBILDK010000511.1:0-2594 GCA_044352625.1 Planctomycetota bacterium | reverse complement strand
CAGGCGCCCTATCGCGGCTCGCGCCGCTGGGGCGGCGCGGTGGCAGATCGCCTCGCCGCTGAAGGACTCAGCCTGCCCTGCTCGGTGACGCTGGGCGAGGACCAGCAGGAGCGGGTGATTGGGGCGCTGGCGAAGGCGCGTGGTTGACTCCCGCGCTGGTCAGTGGCGATTGATTGCCACAATGCGGGCATGACCCGATCTGGCATTCGCGTTTCAGGAAATGTTCTGGGCCTGCCTGCGGCGCGGTGGGATAGTCGCTTCCTGCGTGCGTGCCGGGGTCAGGCCACCGACCGGCCGGCGATCTGGTTGATGCGCCAGGCAGGACGTTACATGACGCACTATCGCGGGTTGCGCGCCGAGGCCGGTGGCTTCCTCGCATTGTGCAAGGACCCTGCGCGCGCTGCCGAGGTGACCGTCTTCGCGCGCGACTGGCTGGGGGTCGATGCGGCCATCATCTTCAGCGATATCTTGGTGGTGCCCGAGGCCCTCGGTTTGGCGTTGGAGTTCCGCCCCGGCGACGGCCCGCATCTGCCGCAGCCGATCCGCACCGCTGCCGATGTGGATCGCCTGGGTGATCCGCAGCAGGCCGCTGCCGACCTCGCGTATGTGTACGAGGCCTTGCGCCTGAGCGTGGCCGGGCTGCCTGCCGACATCCCCTGCATCGGGTTCAGCGGGGCGCCGTTCACGCTCGCCGCCTATGCCATCGAAGGCGGCGGCAGCCGGCATTTCAACCACGCCAAGGCCTTCATGTACGGTCACCCTGAGGCCTGGCATCGGCTGATGGCGCGGCTGGTGGACACCATCGTGCCCTATCTGACGGCCCAGGTCGCGGCCGGCGCCAGCGCCCTACAGATTTTCGATTCCTGGGTCGGAAACCTGAACCGCGTGGATTTTGCCAGCTTCGTCCAGCCGCACCTGAGCAACCTCGTGTCGCGTCTGCCCGCAGGCGTGCCGGTGATCCTGTTCGGCACCGGTACCGGTCATATGCTCGACCTCCTGGGGGCGTGCGGCGCCGACGTGGTGGGCCTCGACCACACCAGCGAAGTCCTGTCCGGCTGGCAACGCGCAGGTGGCCCCGCCCGCATCGCGATCCAGGGCAATCTCGATCCGTGCCTGCTGCTCGCGCCGCGCGACCGGCTTGCCGCCGCCGCCCGCGACCTCCTCGCCACCACCGCCGGCATTCCGGGACACATCATCAACCTCGGTCACGGCGTGCTCAAGGAAACCGATCCGGAACAGGCGCGGTTCCTGGTGGATCTGGTTCATGGATAAACGTTGGTGCGGTCGGCGCTGCGCGCCGGGTGCGGTGGCCCGGCAGTGCCTGGGCCGGTGCGGTGCGCGCTGCGCGCGCGGTTCGGCGTCCGCTGCCGCGGACGGTGCGAACGTCCGTTCGCGTTCGTGGCCGCACCCGCACCCGGCGTGCAGCGCCGACCGCACCGTCCGCGTTTGCGGACACCGCACCGATATGCAACGTTCTGCGTGGTGAAATAGGGATGACATGGACACATTCGACGCGCTGGTGATTGGTGGCGGGATCGGCGGGTTGAGCGCCGCGTTTCGGCTGCGCCAACGGCGGCCGGACTGGCGCGTGGCGGTGCTGGAATCTGGGACCCGGCTGGGCGGAGTGATCGCGACCCGGCGCGAGCCGGGCTTGGCGCTCGAACTCGGCCCGGATTCGATCATCCGCACCAAGCCTGCCGGCATGAAGCTGATCACCGATCTGGGGCTCAGCGAGCTGGTGCAGGATACCGACCCGCGCTTTCGCACCGCCTACATCAGTCGCGGGGACCGCCTACTGCCGGTGCCCGAGGGGTTGTACCTGCTGGCGCCAGGGCGTTGGCTGCCGTTCCTGCGCTCGCCGCTGGTGTCGTGGGCGGGGAAGCTGCGCATGGGTTTGGATCTGGTGCTGCCGCGGGGGCCGGCGGCACGGGGTGAGGACGAGAGCCTTGCGGGTTTCGTGCGCCGCCGGCTTGGGCGCGAGGCCTTGGAGCGCATTGCGCAGCCGATGATCGGTGGGATCTACACCGCCGATCCCGAGCGCCTCTCGCTGCCCTTCACCATGCCGCAGTTTGTGGAGATGGAGCGCGAGCACCGCAGTCTGCTGCTCGCGATGCGCGCCAGGGCCAAGGCCCAGCAGTCCACCGCCAACGCCAGCGGCCCGCGCTACGGCCTGTTCGCCAGCCTCACCGGCGGCCTTGAAACCCTGGTCGAGGCCCTGGTCGAACGCCTCGCTGGCTGCGACCTGCGCACAAATTGCCTGGCGACGACGGTGACCCGTGGCAGCGAGGCGTGGCAGGTCACGACGAACCAAGGCGCGTTCAGCGCTCCGCGACTGGTCCTTGCCACCCCGGCCCACGCTGCCGCGCAGGTGTTGGGTGTGGCGGACCCGGTCCTGGCCGAGGCCTGTGGCGCGGTGCCCTACGCTTCCGTGGCGACGGTGAATCTGGTGTACGACACCGCCGCAATTCCAGCGCTGCCGCCGGCGGCGGGCTTCGTGGTCCCGGCGATCGAGGGCCGCTCGCTCGTGGCGGCCTCGTTCTGCCATCAAAAATATCCCGGGCGCAGCGGCGCTGATACAGCGGTGCTGCGTGCTT
>JBILDK010000084.1:0-8939 GCA_044352625.1 Planctomycetota bacterium | reverse complement strand
CTCTCGGCCAGTGAGGAGCGGACCGAGTACGACAGCCGCACCATCCCGCGTGAGGCCCGTCTGTCGCTGGCCCTCTCCGCTGCGTGGTGAACCCCAGAGGGGTGCGTTTCGCCCTGGATGGATAGCATACCATTGTGGAGCCCGCCGACCTTCTACCCCGATCCTCCCCGGCTGCCGACGCCCTGCGTCGTGGCGGCAGCCTTGTGGTTGCCGGCCAACAACCGGCCTACGCGGGCGGACCGCTCTACACCCTGCTCAAGGCCGCCCATGCGGTGGCCCTGGCGCGTCACCTCGACCAGACCGGCAAGCCGGTAGCTGCGCTGTTCTGGTGCGCCAGCGAGGACCATGACCTGGGCGAGGCGGACCACGCCGACCTGATCGCTCGCGATGGCCGGATCACGCGGCTGCGCGCTGACCTGGGCGGCGGCAGCCAGGCCCTGCGCCATCGCTTTGCCGCGATCGGCTGGGAGGCCCTGGTGGCGGGTCTGGCCGCCCATGAACCCGCGGGACTCGGCCAGACCTGGGTTCGCGATCACGCGCCCCGCGCCGGGGAAACCTTCGGTGCCTGGCATTGCCGACTGTTGATGTCCCTGCTGCCCACGTTGACCGCGATCGAGGGCCATGTGCTACGCCCGGCCTGGCGCGCGACCCTGCGCCAAGCCCTGGAATCCTGGCCAGCAGCTGCCCTGGCTGCGCATCGCAGCGCACACTGCGCCGCCGGGGGCAGTGATCCGTTCGGACCACTCGACGCCCCCCCGGTCTTTTTCGATGCCCCGGATGGCCGCCGCGCCCTGAGCCCCGCAGCCGCCCGGGCGCAGTTCGAACTCGACCCCGACCAGCTCAGCCCCGGCGCGGCCCTGCGCCCGATCCTCCAGCAGGCGGCGCTGCCCTGCACCCATTTCATCGCCGGGCCTGGGGAACTGGCCTACCACGCGCTGCTCACCCCGCTCTATCCCGCCCTGGGGGTCGGCGCGCCGATCCTGGTGCAGCGCAGCCGGGCGACCCTCATCCCGGCCTGGTTCCAACGCGCCTGCTCCGCCCGCGGCTGGGAGCCGCACGCCCTGCCCGCACACGAGCCAGCGTTCCACGACAACGGCCTGAACGCGCTCGACGCGGCCCTCGCCACCCTCATCGCAACCCATCCGGAATTGCCCGCCAGCCACGCCCGGCTGCGCCGCGAGCGCGATCGGCTCGAACGCGGCCTCATCCGCCGCCGCGCCCCCCAGCGCCTGGGCGCGCTGCGCGCCTGGCTGCGTCCCCGTCAGCAACCCCAGGAGCGGGTGATGCCAATGCTGCAAGCGGTGTGGGCCTATGGCCCGGGACTAGCCCGACTGTGTGTTGAGCATGCGGCCAGTCTGCCCCACGATACGTTCCTGCGCGTGTGACCGTGACCGTACCGCCACCGACCGACCCCCTGATCGGCTTCACCACTGACGACCTGCGTTTCGAACGGCTGTTGGGCCGGGGCGGCATGGGCGCGGTGTACCGGGGAACCCAATTGCGTCTGGGGCGCACCGTGGCGATCAAGGTCATCGCCCCGCATCTCGCCGGGGACGCCGCGTATATCGGGCGCTTTACCCGCGAGGCGCGCACCCTGGGCCGCTTGGTGCATGTGCGGGTGATCGCCTGCCATGATGTGGCCCAGATCGCGGGGCCGAGTGGCGCGCTCCTCCACGTCATGGTGCTGGAGTTCGTCGATGGCTGGTCGTTGAGCGCGCTCGGGCGCGAACGCCATCTGCGGGTGCGCGAGGTCCTTGAGTTCCACGCCCAGGCCGCCGAAGGCCTCGCCGCTGCCCATGCCCTGGGGATCGTGCACCGCGACATCAAACCCGATAATCTCATGGTTACCCGTGAGCATGCGGTCAAACTTGCGGATTTTGGCCTGGCCCGCTCCCACGACGCTGCTCCTTTGACCCAGACCGGGTCGCTCCTCGGCAGCCCCGCCTACATGTCACCGGAATCGTGTCGCGGTGAGGAACCGGGCCCGGCCGCCGACGTGTACAGTCTGGGTTGCAGCCTCTACCAGGTGCTGACCGGGGTGCTGCCCTACGAAGGTTCCACCAGCCTGCAGCTCATCCACCGGCACATCGGCGATCCGGTGCCCCGGCTCGCCACCCGTCGCCCTGAGCTCGCCGCCTTGGATCCGCTGCTGTCACGCCTGCTCGCCAAGCCTGCGGTCGCCCGGCCAGCAGCCGATGCGGTCGCGATTCTGCTGCGCCAAGCCGCCACGTCGATCGCACCGGACATGAGGGCTGGACCCGGCAACGGCACCACCGCACCGGCGGCAGCCGCCACCGTGATTTCACCGCTGCCGACAACGCACACCGCCACGGTTCCCGTCCGCCCGACCCGGGCCCGGACCCAAAGGCTGCTGCAGGGGGTGGGCCTCGCCGCACTGCTCGTCGCGGCTGGGGTCGTGGCCGCACGCTTGGCGAGGGCCTCACCACCCCTGACTCCTCCGCTGGCGTCAGAACCGACCGCCGCACTCGCACCCCGGATCGTAACTCGCCTGCAACCCCTGGCGGCCCAGCCCGTGCCTGCTGACCGCCTGCCGTGGGGTGCCCCGGACCTGGCCACGCCCGCGGTAGCCGGGATCAGTGCCAACGGACAGTGCCAACTCGCCTTTACCCTCCCCGTTGCCCGCAATCCGCGCCAGGATGGGGCCTTGTTCTGGCTCGGCAGCGAGCGCGCAGGACACGCCACCCTCAGCCTGGGTACCTGGCGGACCAGGGTTGAAGTGGGTGCTGGATGGACGGTGATCCCAATGCCTTTTACCAGTGCACCAGCCATCGCCGCCGACCTGGTGATAAGCGGCGATGCTGGTCTCACCCTGATGCTCGCCGCGGCGCTCTATGTCAACCGCGGCCTGCCCCGGGCGGACGAACTGCCGGGGACACCGGGGACCATGCTCGCGTGGCATCCGGGCCAACCACTCAGCGCAATCGTGCAACGCAAACAGCCTCACCCGACCCCTCAATCCACCGCCTGGCTGGTTCCCAACGGGCTCCTGGCGGCCACACCATCCCTGAGCGCTGCGCTCAGCAGCGCGGCAGACGAAGCCCTGGCAGATCCCTTTAACCTAGCCGAACGTGGCGAGGGCACCCCGGTAAACGGCTTCAACCTCCAACGCCTGGCCGCCCCATTCGCCTACGTCGACAGCCTGGATCTCGCCCTGGTCTGGCTGCCCAGCGACGGGACCCCACCGCCGGCCCTCGCCGACGTGCGCCTCAAAGCCCTGGAACTCGCCAAGAGAGGCACCGTGTTGGCTGTCGTGGTCGGGGCCGAGCCCCCGGACCATCCCCAGCGCGCAGCCTGGCGCACAACCCTCGCCCGACTGAGCACGTCAGGCGAACGCGGCACCCTACCCGGAATCCCAGTCCTGGATCTCGCCCTGGTGCCGGAATTCTATAACGCCCATGGTGCGCCCCTTGACCGTCACGGCGACCCCTGGCAACAGCGCGTGCGCGCTGGGCTGATAGCCGGATTGCGCCAACTCCGCGACCGGCTGTCCGCTCCTTCTGGACTTTGAGCCCACCGGGTTTGCTGGTTGACCACTGCCGGCTGGACACCATATTTCCCCGCCTTGCCATCGCGGCGGTCACGGAAGGTCCGTGCCCCTCACGATCGGTGAACCCAGGCCATACCGGCCGTAACCCACTTGTGCCGACCGCCGCCGTGGCTGTTGCGCCAAGTACGAAATACCTCCCCATGTCCAAATATATCGAACCGATCGTCGCCATCGATGATGTGGCCCTCGCCACCGAGCTCGAGGCCTGCCTTGGCGCCGACGCCGAGAAGCTCTTCCTCGCCTCGCTCGACACCGGCCGCAACGCCTTCGAGCCGCGCTCCATCGTCACCGGCTTCGTGGTCGGCCACCACAACGACGACATGGTCGTCGATATCGGCTACAAGTCCGAAGGCGTCATCCCCGCCGAAGAGTTCACCGACGCGGACATCCAAGTCGGCTCCAAGGTCCAGGTGATGATCGTCGAGATCAAGCCCACCGGCGGCCTGGTCCTCTCCAAGCGCCAGGCGGACCTCCAGATCGGCTGGAACCAGGTCCTCGGCAGCAACAAGGAAGGCGATCGCGTGCGCGGCAAGGTCGTGCGCAAGATCAAGGGCGGCCTGCTGGTCGACATCGGCGTGCCGGTGTTCCTGCCCGCCTCCCAGGTCGACCTGCGTCGCGCCCCGGATGTCGGCGAGTACATCGGTCAGGAGATCGAAGCCGAAATCATCAAGATCGACATCGAGCGCAAGAACATCGTCGTCTCGCGCCGCAAGGTCCTCGAAGAGGAGCGCAAGAAGAACCGCGAGAACCTGGTCAAGGAACTCCACGTCGGCGATCTGCGCGAAGGCCAGGTCAAGAACATCACCGACTTCGGCGCGTTCATCGACCTGGGCGGCCTCGACGGCCTGCTCCACATCACCGACATGTCCTGGGGCCGGGTCAACCACCCCAGCGAGGTCGTCCACATCGGCCAGAAGATCGAAGTCGTGGTCCTCGACTACGATGCCGAGCGCAACCGCATCAGCCTGGGTCTCAAGCAGAAGATGCGCAACCCGTGGGAAGACATCGGCGAGCGCTACCCGATCGGTTCGGTCCACGAGGGCAACGTGGTCAACCTCATGACCTACGGCGCATTCGTGAAGCTCGAAGACGGCATCGAAGGCCTGGTCCACGTCAGCGAGATGAGCTGGACCCGCCAGGTCGCGCATCCCAACGAACTGGTCAAGCAGAACGAGCGCGTCCGCGTCATGGTGCTCGAGATCGACAACGAGAAGCAGGAGATCAGCCTGGGCATGAAGCAGGCCGACTCCAACCCCTGGGACACCATCAAGGACAAGTACCCCCTCGGCGCCAAGGTCTCGGGCAAGGTCAAGAACATGACCAACTACGGCGCGTTCATCGAGATCGCCCCGGGCATCGAAGGCCTGCTGCACGTCAACGACATCAGCTGGACCAAGAAGCTCACCCACCCCTCGCCCGAGATCAACAAGGACCAGGAACTGGAGTGCGTCGTCCTCGAAGTGGACCGCGAACGCCAGCGCATCAGCCTGGGCCTGAAGCAGCTCAGCCAGGATCCCTGGATCGAGGAGATCCCCAACAAGCTGAAGAAGGGCACCGTCCTCGACGGCAAGGTGACCAAGGTCACCAACTTCGGCGTGTTCATCGAGATCCTCGACGGCCTCGAAGGCCTGCTCCACGTCAGCGAGATGGACGAGGGCCAGAAGGCCGAAGACCTGGTCGCCGACCAGGCGGTCAAGGTCAAGATCCTCAACGTCGACGTCGAGACCCGCAAGATCGGGTTGTCGATGAAGGGCACGAAGTAAGTCTCACCGACCTACTCCTGCACGAGCTCACTGGACCCGGCGCAAGCCGGGTCCAGTCGTTGTGTGCCGGGCCTGTTCGCCAGCCCATGAACCTAAACAACGCAATGAACCGTAGACTTCAGGCGGGTTTAACAGGATGGGGAGGATGGGAAGGATGGAAATCATTGGGGAATTCGACGGCTTCATCCTCCCCATCATCCCCATCCTGTTCCTTTTTTCGAACTCACCCAGCGGGTGAGCGCGGAACATGTTCGATAGCTCCGAATCAACGACTGATGCATGCCCCTTGGCCGAGTCCATTACGTTTTTTAGGATGAACGATCCGCGGGATTGAGGGCCGTGCTGGCGGTGGCGAGCGCGACACGATAGCGCACGGCGAGGTCGGCCAGGGTGGTCATAGGCAGGGTGTAGCGAGGCTCTTCACCCCAGGTCCGCTACGAGGCACGTGCCGCAACCTCGCGCTTATGGCCACCGATCAGCGCTCAGAGCCTCTGGCGGCGTATGTTCAATCATTGGCACCACCGTTTGGGCGTGCTGCCGACGATAAGCCGAGGGCGACATCCCAAAACGCATCTTGAAGGCGCGGGTGAAGACCGCCGCGCTGGCAAAACCACAGGCGGCGGCTGTGGCGCTGGCGCTGTGATCCAACAAAAGGTGCTGAGCCGCGGCATTGAGCCGGCGACGGCGGCACTCCTGTACGATGCCATGCCCGAGGCGCGCAGCGAAGAGCCGACGCAATTGCCGTTCGCCCACACCGACCTGGGCGGCGATGGTGGCGACCGCAAGCGGCTGGGCGAGATGTTGGTCGATGATACGGCAGGCGCGGTCCACGGCATCGCCCAGTCCCGCTGCCATGACCGGCCCAGGCACGGGCTGCTGAGTGAGCGCGGCCAACAAGGCTACGGTGAAGGCACGCAGCACCGACTCTGCTGCCCAGGTCCGGGCCGGGTCAGGTCCATGCACCGCAAATGCCTCCAGCAACGGCAGCAGATGCCTGGCCGGCGACGCCAGGCGCGCCCCGGCCAGGAATGCAGTCACGGCGGCTTCGGTGTAGGTCGCCCCGTCCGGAACCTCGGCGACCGGACCCACGCGAAAGGCCAGGAACACCAGCTCCAGGTCGCCACGCGGACTGATAATCTCGTGGCTGACGCCCGGCGCAGCGCGAAATGCCAGCCCCCGACCCAGATCAATGGATTCGCGATCATGCACGTAGCGGCCAGTGCCGGCGGTCACCAGGCACAGTTCATGGTAACCAAGATGGCGATGCCGGTGGTTGGTGCGCTGACGGTCGAAACGGCAATGAATCCCGTTGCGCACCTCAATCGGATAACGCCCCCAGGATTCCTGCAGCACCAGCGCCGGCATTCCGGCGGACGCCACGGTCCCCATGTCCGAAAAGGTCAAGCGGATGTCCATCTTGGGCGCTTGTGAGCATGACCTGCACATGCATATCATCAACGCTCGTGTCCGCCCCTCCCTGGAGTCACCATGCAGCCAGCCCTCTCCGCCCGCCCGCTCACCGACGCCCAGCTCGCCCAGTACGAGCACGACGGCTTCCTGGTGATTGACAACTTCTTTACCGATTCAGACCTCGATCCGGTCATACGGGAGGTCGAGGGCAAGGTCGAAGCCCTGGCCCAGCGCCTGTTCGCGTCCGGACTCATCCCCCACACCTGCCCGGGTCTTGGATTCCATGAACGGCTGACCGCGCTGCAGCGCCTGTACCCCAGCGCCGCCACGCTGCTTCACACCGAGGGCATCCTCGGCCCGGCCCTGGCCGACCTGTGGTCTTCGCCGCGCCTGCTCGACTTCATGCAGCAGGTCCTGGGCGGGGGCGATGTCGCTGGCCACCCGGTATGGAACCTGCGCACCAAGACCCCGCTCAATCCCCTGGCCACCGTGCCCTGGCACCAGGACACCGCCTACCTCGCTCCCGGGGTTCAGAACGTGCTTCAGGCCACCGCCTGGATCCCGCTGGTCGATGTGGATGAGGCCATGGGCACGCTTCAGGTCATTCGCGGCAGCCATCGCAGCGGCGAGGTCCACCGTCACCGTCTTGAGCGTTCCAGCGCCAACCAGGCGAGCTGGTACCTGGAGATTGAGGAAGCCCATCTGCCGGCAGGCGAGCGTGTGGTCTGCCACATGAAAAAGGGCAGTTTTTTACTGCTCAACCAGCTCATCACCCACCGCAGCACCGAAAATACCACCGACTGCATCCGCTGGTCCATCGACCTGCGCTTCCAGGACCCGGCGAAGCCCACCGGGTTTGACGCGATCAAGCCGGCGATCCTGTTGCGTAAAGCTGGGGATCCGGCCTATCGTCCGAACTGGCAAGGATGGGCCGAGATCGACCGCGTGGCCCTGGCCAACCGGCCTAAGGCCAACCCGTTCGACCCGCATGTCGAAGGGCCCTGGCTGACGCGGTGGCAGTAGAACGTCCGGTCGTCCGGTCGTCCGGTCGTCCGGTCGTCCGGTCGTCAGAAGGGAGGAGTGGAATCCTTCGATCCATCGACCCCCGCACTGGTGATCCGACGACCGGACGCAGCAGAACATACGATGATCCATCAACCAGGTGTCCAGACGACTGGACGACCGGACCGGGGCCATCCAGATGAACCCTTCCCGCCCCTGTGGTCGGGGATAGCGTCCCGCCCGATGCGCCTGCGCCGGCTGGAAACGTTCGGGTTCAAGTCCTTCGCGGACCGGCTGTCCTTCGATTTCGAGGACGGCATTACTGCTATCATCGGACCCAACGGCTGCGGCAAATCCAATGTCGTGGATGCGATCAAATGGGTGGTCGGCGAGCAGAGCGCCAAGGCGCTGCGCGGCGAGGACATGACTGATGTGATCTTCAATGGCTGCGCAACCCGGCGGCCGTTGGCGCATTGCGAGGTCACCCTGGTGATGGACGAGGTGGCGCACCAGCTCCCCGGCATCGACGGGTCCGAGGTCGCTATCACCCGCCGCCTGTTCCGCGACGGCGTCTCGCAGTACTTCCTCAATGGCAAGGCCTGCCGGCTGAAGGACATCCGCGAATTGTTCATGGGCACCGGGGTGGGCACCACCGCCTACTCGGTGATCGAGCAGGGCCGCGTCGGCTTCATCCTCGAAAGCTCGACCAAGGACCGCCGCACCATCATCGAGGAGGCCGCCGGCATCTCGCGCTACAAGGCGCGGCGCAAGATCGCGCTGCGCAAGCTGGAGCGCGTGGACCTGGATCTCCAGCGCATCGGCGACGTGCTCGGCGAAGTCCGCCGGCGCGCCAAGGCCGTAGCCCGCCAGGCCGCCACCGCCCTGCGCTGGCGCGAACTGCAAGGTCAGGTCAAGGAATGGCGCCTGGCCATCGCATTGGAAGAATACGGTCGACTCAGCCAGGACCTGACCCTGAGCCTGCAGACCGTGGACACCCTGACCGAAGCCGCCGCCGAGATCAGCACCCGCCAAGGCGTGCTTGATGCCGAACTGAGTCAGGCTGATGTCCAATTGCTCGGCTTCGAGAGCCGCATCCGCGAGGCGTCCGACGCCAAGGGCCACGCCCAGAGCGGACGCGATCTCGCTGCGGACCGCGCGACAGCGGCGCGCGCACGACTGACTGAACTCGACGCGCA
>JBILDK010000510.1:0-2603 GCA_044352625.1 Planctomycetota bacterium | reverse complement strand
TGGTGCCCATGGGCGCAACCCGGAGCCGCATCACCATAGCAATCAAGAATACCCGTGTCGCCCATGCGGCGCGCCAGCTCCAGCTCACCTTGGGCGCTCCGCAGGATGCAACCGGCTCCCAGCTCAATGGCGTGACCCTGAACGCAAACAGCTCGACCACGTTGACCATCACTGGCAATGAGGGCCTCAATCGCGCGCCGATCGCGTCGGACATCAGCGCTGACGCTTTCAACGACACCGCCACCGTCATCCCCCTGCAAGGGACGGATAGCGATGGCACGGTGGTGGGATATACCTGCACCCCTCCCCACTCAGGCAGCGTCGTGGTCAATGGAGCCCAGGCGACCTATACGCCCACGCCAGGATTCGTCGGAACCGATACCTTCACCTACACGGCCATTGATGAGTTGGGCGCCGAGAGTTCGCCGCAGAACATTGTCGTCACCGTCACCACGAGGACTCCGAACCACCCCCCGGTGGCACCGAGTTCGCTGGCCAACAGCACCGTGGCTGCAGTGGTCGGCCTGCCATTTATCTATCAGATACCCGCCTTCACCGATCCGGATGCGGCCACTGGCCTATCGGTGGTTGCATACCATCTGTCCGACACGCTACCTGCGGGCCTGACCTACGACCAGAGCTCCCGCACCATCAACGGGACGCCCACCACAGTCGGCTACGCAACGATGACGGTGACCGCAACCGATGACGCAGCCGCCTCCACGGCGGTCAACTTTACCATCGCCGTTGACGAGGTTCTCAATAGCAAGACGGTTTACGATGACGCTGTCCAGCCTGGCTGGAAATTGACCCAATTAGGGGCGACAGCCAATGCCACCAACACCGTCTCAGGCACCTTCCGTGGCAACACCTCGATGTCCGTGCTGGTCACCTACACCTCGACCGAGAAGGCCTACGTAAGTTTTGACGCGATTAAAATCAGCAATAACTACCTGACGACCTTCCCCCTTACCGGGTACGACGCGGTAACCTTCTGGGCCCACGGTGGAACCAACGGAGGGCAGCGGATCAAATTGCAGGCCAAGCTGGGCAACGGAACCCTGGTCAGCGGTTCGCTGCCGACGCTGAAAGCTGGCTGGATGCCGATCACCTACAGGTTGAGCGATCTCTTCGGGACGACCCCCATCCAGCCCATCAGCAGCCTCAGGATCATCAATGTCGACTGCACCAACAAGGTGTTCTACATTGACGATCTGAAGTTCGGCACGTTGCCGGTCATTGGTGGTGCAGGCTGAATCTGCTCCCTCCTGGGTCAGCGTTCGCGCCGACCCAGGAGGGCACCACGTCCGTTGATCCAAACATCGCGGTTGATGATTCATCGGTAGTGGTTCATGGGTTCGAGCCACGGTTTTACAGCGTCGGTGGCGTTCACCCGTTGGGTACGCGGAGACAACGCTGCAACTCACGGTGTCGAAACCATCCACCATGAACCATCACCTGCGGTTTTCGGAATCAGCCATCCAGGCCATGCCCAGTCCGGTAACGCCCTGGTGACAGCCCGAAACGCTGCCTGAAACTGCGACTGAAACGCCGCGGGTCGCTGAAGCCAAGCTGCCGACCTATGGCTGTAATTGATTCGCTACTTTCCGACAGGGCCACGGCGGCAGCCAGCAACCGACGCTCCAACAGCCACCGGCGCGGCGGGAATCCGTACGTTGCGCGGAATTGGCGGGTGAAGTAATCCAGTGTGAGATCCAATAGTCGCGCCAGATCACGCGGAGTTGCGCATGGATCGGTGGCGACGTGTCGTTCAATCTGTTGGCGTGCCCCGGTGTCCAACGGCAGCGGGCCTGCCGACAATTCGGTCGTCTCTGCGCCTCGGAGGAGGCGGGCGAGCAGGGCGATCAGCAGTCCGCGGATGCGCTCTGCCCGGTACGGACGCCCTTCCGGCACCTCGCCGATCAGGGCGGCGACCACCGGCACCAGGTCCACACAGTTCGACACCACGGTTGGCCCTTTCCAGGGCACCGGCAAGGAGATGCGCAACCGCCAGAAGGCCGGCCCGGGGATGCCCCCAGTCGCCTGCATGCGAAAGCTGCTGCCGGGCTTCAAAAGGATGACCGACCCGGCCTTGACCACGACCTGCGTCTCGTTGTGCCACAACATGATGTTGCCGCTTTCGAGAACATAAAGCAGATGCTGTTCGAGCTCTCTGCGACCGGTGTCCCACGAGCTGGATGCCCGCAGGTAGGCGAGCGGATGACCGGCTAGGCTGATGTCGGCATGGTGCTCCGGATCAAGCAGGGCGGCGAGCGTGTCCATGTCAGCATGATCACCGGTTCGAGCCCATACGCCACCGGTTCGCACGGCTTGCACTTCGCCGTCCCGGGGCCGATGATGGGAGCAGGTCCCCCGCCTGTGCAGGTATGACATGAACCCCCATGGCCCCGCCACTATTCCATCACCCCGGCCCGCGAAACCGGCGTGGCGTGACGCCGATACCGGCGTCTCGGTGTTGCTGTCGCAATACGGCTTCAATCCCGAGCACCCGAAGACGGTGACCTGTGCAAACGCCGCGGACCGCTTCGAGGTGCGCCGCGCCGTCGACCATAGTGTCGTCTTCAGCGGCTCCCTGGTGCAGG
>JBILDK010000509.1:0-2609 GCA_044352625.1 Planctomycetota bacterium | reverse complement strand
GCAGCACGGCCTCGGCGCCGCCGCCGGTCCACACCTTCACCAGCATGCGGCCGAGACGCTCGCTGGCTTTCCAGTCGATGCGCCGCGAGCTGTCGCCATCACGGTGCTCGCGATGGCCAGCGAAATCCTCATCGCCCTCCCAACTGCCGCGCCGAGCGTTGCCCGGGGCGGTGGGCCGGCCGTCGCCCAGGGGGTCCCCGTCGGGGCGGGGGAATACCACCACCTCGCCGGCGGCGTCGGCCTCGCGCCAGGCCTTGGCCAAGCCCAGGGGGTACGCGGTGGAGACCGTGAAGCCACGCAGGGTCCACACCCCCCGGCCAAGTCCCGGTAGCAGGACCTCGCCGCAGCCTGCGCCCCCGGCCGGCACCAGCGGAATGTCGACCCCGCCAGCGATGCCGAACGCAGTGGGCAGCTCGATGCGGATGGAGTGCGCCGGGCGGTCACCGGGATTGGTGGCGCTGACGGCCAGGCGCAACGGCTCGCCCGCTGCCACCGGGGCCGGGGGCGCCACCGCTACTTCGATCGCCCCCAGATTGAGCCAGGCGTGCAGCGCGCTGACCAGTCCGATGGACAAGACCAAGAACACCAGCAGCCATGCAGCATTCGACTGGTAGTTCACCGAAGCGATGCCCATGGCGGTGATAACCAGGGCGAAATAGGCACTGTGCCGCGTGGGGGTGATGCGGATGACGCCGAGGAAGCTCACGGAGCGCCTTTCGGCGCGCCGGTCTGGTCGTCTGGTCGTCCGGTCGTCCGGTCGTCTCGCGACCGCGGGGCACCCTCACTGGCAGCAGATGACGCGGCGGCTGTCCCGACGACCGGACGACCGGACGACCGGACGACCGGACCGAGGCAATTCACCCCCGCCCCTTCGCCCTGCGCGCCACCTCGCGGTCCACATCGCGGGTCATGGCGCGTTTGATCAGGTCCTGGCGCTTGTCGCCACGGTCCTTGCCCTGGCATAGGCAGATCACCACTTTGGCGAAACCACGGCGGAAAAACAGCCGTTCTGGAATGAGGGTCAGGCCTTTGCCCTTCATCTGGCCGCGCAGGCGGTCGAGTTCGCGCCGCGTCATCAAGAGCTTGCGCGGCTGGGTGGGCAGATGGCCAAAGGTCCCGGCTTGGAGGTAGGCCCCGATGTGCAGGTGGTACATCCACAATTCGCCGGTGCGCTCGTCGAAACGCGCGTGCGCCTGGGCCCACTGCACATCCTTCGAGCGCAGGCTTTTGACCTCGCTGCCCATCAGCACGAGTCCGGCCTCGACCGCCTCCAGGATGGTGAAATCGTGGCGCAGTTTTCGATTATAGAGGATCTCGACGTCGGTCACGGGCTTGGCCGCGGCGCGGCTCTTGGGTGGGGCAGACTTGACCATGTCACGGGGCCAGGAAGGCAGCCACAGCAGCGGGGAGGGCGCAGTCGGCCTCGACCAGGCGTCCGATCTCGCTGCCGCTGCGAACGCGAATCAGGGTGGGGATGCGGACGACGCGGAACAACGGATGCGTGCGATAGGGATGGTCGGCCACGCCTTTCCAGGCGACGCGATCGCCCACCGGGCACTCGAACAGGTCCAGATCTGGGCGCACTCGGCTGATGGCGGCGCGCAGCACCGGATCGGCGGTCACGCAGTCTGGACACCAGCTCGCGCCGGTCTCGGGTTGATTACTGCCGAAGAACACGAACAGAGCCTCCTCGGCGCCCAGGGCGGCGAGGGCGGCGTTTGCTTCGGCGGGCGTGCTGCAACGACGGATGGGCATCATTGCAATCTGTGCCGCCATCAGCCATGCGCCAGGGGGTCCGTGTGGACACATTCCTCCCCATCCCGCTCGCCCCTAGCGTCGCGTTGACAGCTGGCGACTAGGTTCGACATTGGCCGGGCGCAGATCATGGCCACCAACTACACGTTCATCCTGCGCGAATGTCCCGCCGCTGCCAAGGCAGGGGTGGCGCTGTTTCTGGGCAAGGCCTTCAGCCTCAAGGACAGCACCTGCACCTCGATCGCCGAATCTGCGCCGATTATCCTCCTGCCTGAGCTCACCGCGGATGAGGCCGCCGCCATCCATCTGATCCTGTCCGGACTGGTCCGGTTGGGGGCTGTCACCGACTTGGTCACGAATGTCGGGGACGATCTGCCCAAGATTGATTGGCCACGTCGACCGCAGGTGTTCAAACGTGACATCGCGGACATCGTGGCGGATTTGCACATGACCGTGTCTGGGGCCAATGGTCCGGTCACCATCCTGTCCCTGCTTGCACAGGCCGGTGGCCTCGGTGTTGCCGGGCCGGTCGCCGCCTCCGACCCCGTCATCACCCCCGGAATCGGCACGCATCAGCCTGCGTCAAGCAAGCCGGCCGAATTTCGCGGCATCCAACTGCCGGAGATCACTCCTTTCGGCGGCGTGCCATCGATGCCCCAGGCGAGTCTTCCGGTGCGCCCGCCGACCGGCAAGGTCGTGTCGCCCCGTCCGACCGCCCCCGAGGCCGGTGGTGATGAGGCCATGGCACGGCTTAATGAGCTGTTCCCCGAGGACGAGTCGAGCGGTTTCCTCCCCAACAACCAGGACATCACGTCGATCCTCAACAAGCTGCTGCCTGATGAGGACGGATCGTC
>JBILDK010000508.1:0-2610 GCA_044352625.1 Planctomycetota bacterium | reverse complement strand
TCGTCCTCAACCGCTGCACCCCCGAGGACCTGGACGAGTCCCGCGCCTGGTGTGCCCAGCAGAACGCCCTGATCGCGGCGACGATCAGCGAAGACCCGGACCTCGAACGGGCCGGTGCCCAGGGCCTGGATCCCTGGCACCATGCCCCGGCTTTCGCCGCTATCTGCCGGACCCTGGCGCTCGTCCTGACGACTGAACTGGCGCAACCCTGTCTGGAGCCAGCCGATGCGTACTGACCCGGCTTGTGTGCCCTGCTTCCTGCGCGGCGCTACCGAAACCGCCCGGCTGCTCGACCTGCCCAGTGCCGAGAGGGAGCGCTTCGCCTGCGAGGCCGGAAGACTGGTGGCCAAGCACGATCCCATGTGCAGCCCGCCCATGCTCGGACAACAGGTCCAGCGCTGCCTGCGCGCGATCGCCGGCCCTGATCCATATGCCGCGATCAAGGCGACCTCGAACGCCCTCGCCTGGAGACTGCTGCCAGAGGTGGCCGACCGGGTCGCCTCGGCCCAGGACCGTTTCGAGGCGGCCCTGCGCTACAGCATCGCCGGCAACTGCATCGACTTCGGCAAGGGGCATGGCATCGGTGAACCCGAGGTGCTGGCGACACTGGAACGCCTGGTCGATATCAGGCTGGAGGCGGAACTGGTCAACCGGGTCCGACGCCTCTGCACCGCAGCCCAACGCATCGTCTTCCTTGCCGACAATGCCGGCGAGGTGGTCTTCGACCGTCTGCTGCTGGAGCGCCTGCCCGCCGGGCGCGTGACCGTGATCGTACGCGGCGGCCCCGTGATCAACGACGCCACGATGGCAGACGCGATCCAGGCCCGACTCACCGACTTCGCCCGCGTCATCGATAACGGCAGCGATGCCCCGGGTACGGTCGTCACCGACCTGACCCAACCGGCCTGGGAGGCGCTCGCGGAGGCCGACCTCGTGATCGCCAAGGGTCAGGGCAACTACGAGTCCCTGGAACCGAGCAGCCGCGACCATGTCCATCTTCTGCTGGTGAAATGCGCGGTCGTGGCCAATCAGACCGGTCTGGCCCAGGGCGCGCCGGCGATCATCCACCATCCCGGACACCTGTCGCGTCGTCTGGCTGATTCCGAGATGATCCCGTGATCCGCCAGCTCGCCATCGTCAGCGGCAAGGGCGGCACCGGCAAGACCAGCCTGACGGCGGCCTTCGCCCACCTGGCCGCGCCCGTGGTGGTGGTCGATGCCGACGTCGATGCGGCGGACCTCCATCTGGTGCTGGCCCCGCAGGAACGCGAACGCCACGACTACCACAGCCTGCCGGTGGCGCGCATCGCTGCCGACCGCTGCCTGATCTGCATGGCGTGCGCCCAGATGTGCCGCTTCGCCGCCATCGGTCGGCAGGACAGGCTCGTGGTCGTCGATGAAACCGCGTGCGAGGGTTGCCGGGCCTGCGCCCTGATCTGCCCGGCCGACGCCATCGCCTTCCACCCCCGTAGCACCGGGGTGTGGATGGTGGCGGATACGGCGGTGGGCCCGTTGGTCCATGCCCGGCTGCATCCCGGGGCCGAGCACGCCGGCAAGCTGACCACCGCGGTGCGTGATCGCGGCCGGGCCCTGGCCGCTGAACGGGGGCTGGAACTGGTGCTGATCGATGGTCCGCCCGGCATCGGCTGCGCTGCGACCGCCGCCCTCGCCGGCGTCGATCTCGCGGTCGCCGTCACCGAACCGACGCCGGCCGCCGAGGCCGACCTGGAACGGCTGTGGCAGCGAGCCTAACAACTGCGCGTGCCGCTCGCCCTCATCGTCAACCGCAGCGACCGCAATTCGGCCCTAGCCGAACGCATGCTGGCCAGGGCCAGCGCCCGGGGCGGCCAGGCGCTGGGCTCGCTGCCGACCGATCCGGCCTTCCGCGCCGCGCAGCGGGCGGGCACCAGCGTTCTCGGTGTGGCCGGTCCGTCCCTGCGTGCGGCGATTGAACTCGTGTGGGAGCGCCTGCAGGCGACCCTCGACGCCGGTCGTCCCGTTCCCGCCCCACGTCACATCCCCTGAGGTCCCATGTCCGACGCGTGTTCCTGTTCCTCCGCCAGCGACGGCTGCGATCCTGCCACCTGTGGCCAGCCGGCCGCCTGCGCCAGCGCCCCGGCTGGCTGCCCGGCCAGCCACACCCAGGGCCTCAGGCATCCGATCCTGGTCCTGTCGGGCAAGGGCGGCGTCGGCAAGAGCACCGTCGCGGTGCAACTGGCACGCGGTCTGGCGCGGCGCGGCGCCCGGGTCGGCATCCTCGATGCCGACGTCCACGGCCCGAGCGTCCCGCGACTGCTTGGACTGTCCGGCCAGCGACACGGGAATGACGGCGCGCGCCTGCTGCCGATCCAGGCTGGCGAGCGCCTCGCTGCCGTATCCGTCGGTTTCCTGGTGGATGACTGCGACACCGCCGTCATCTGGCGCGGGCCGGCCAAGACCGGGGCGATCAAGCAACTGATCCAGGAGACCGATTGGGGCGGCCCGCTCGACTGCCTGGTGGTCGATCTGCCGCCGGGCACCGGCGACGAGGCCCTGGCCGCGGCGCAGCTCATCCCATCGGTCGCTGGCGCCGTGGT
The DNA here is from genome assembly GCA_044352625.1 of Planctomycetota bacterium. Lineage (GTDB taxonomy): Bacteria > Planctomycetota > UBA11346 > UBA11346 > UBA11346 > JAKLKR01. The sequence goes on along the minus strand of JBILDK010000508.1, from coordinate 35 downwards.
CGTCACCACGCCCCAGGCGGTGGCCACCGACGATG
>JBILDK010000507.1:0-2613 GCA_044352625.1 Planctomycetota bacterium | reverse complement strand
GCCGTTTTACGACACGTTCGTCGATCTCGCCCCAGCCCCTAGCGCCCGGCCGGCAGTGCGCCTGGCGGATCGCGCCGCAGTGACTGTGGACCCGGTGGACAAACCGTTCAGCGCTTATGTGTTCAAGATTCAGGCCAATATGGACCCAAAGCACCGCGATGCATTGGCCTTCGTGCGCATTTGTTCGGGCCGCTTCGAGCGCGACCTGGTGGTGAAGCACCTGCACCGCGGCCAGGTCATGCGCGAGCTGCGCCTGTCGCGGCCGCACACCCTGGTGGCGCGTGATCGCACCACCCTCGACGTGGCTTGGCCGGGCGACGTGGTTGGCCTGATCAATGCCGGTTTCGCCATCGGTGACACCATCCTTGCGGCCTCGATCAGCGCACAGGACTCATTCGAACACGCCGAGTTGCCGGCCTTTCCGCCTGAGATCTTTGCGCGCATCGCGCCCGAGGACCTGACCAAACGCAAAGCGTTCGACAAGGGTATGGCGAGTTTGGCGGCAGAGGGCGCGGTCCAGGTCATGCGCCCATTCGACCAGCTTGGCGGGGATCCGTTCATCGCGGCGGTGGGTCGCTTGCAGTTCGAGGTGCTGTGCTTCCGTCTCAAGGACGAGTACGGGGTCGAGACGCGCCTGAGCGAACTGCCGTATCAGTGCAGCGGTTGGCTGGTGGGCGATCCGCTGACCTTCCAGCCCACGCCCGGTTCGATGCTGGCGCGTGATAGTCGCGACCGACCGGTGGTGCTGTTTCCCAGTGTGTGGGATCGGCAGTACTGTTTCAGGAACAATCCTGGGCATGAGTTCAGGGAGTATGCGTGAACGCCGGGCGGTTGGTGGGGTCATGACAGGGATCATCGCATGGGTCGATGAACACCTGGCTGGGGATGACCTGGACCGTGCCCTGGTCGAGCGGGTGGTGGCGCTGGCGCTGGAGGGTGAGGGGTTCGGGCCGGCCGAGCTGGCAGTGCGGATCGTGGACGATGCGACCTGTTTGGAACTTCATGGTCAGCATTTTTCCGATCCCAGCATCACCGATGTCATGACCTTTCCTGACGGTGAGACCAATCCTGAGACCGGCGCCCGGCGGCTGGGCGACCTTGCGGTGTGTATTGGCACAGCGCGGCGCGAGGCCGCCGCCCGCAATCGGCCGGTGGCCCACGAACTGGTGCTCTATGTGCTGCATGGGCTGCTCCACATCCTTGGCCATGACGACGTGGACGACACCGACCGTGCCACCATGTGGGGCGAGCAGGTACGGATCCTGGCGGCGGTGGGCATCGCGATCGAGCCGGAGCCATCGTGAGCGAGGACCGGACGACCGGACGACCAGACGACCGGACCAGCCGCCCCCAGGGGCGGCTGCTCGCCATCGACTACGGCCGGGTGCGCCTCGGCATCGCCACCTGCGATGAGCTGGGCATCGCGTGTACGCCGGTGGGGTTTATTCCGCGCAGCGACGATGTGCAGGCTGCGGCGGTGGTGGCCCAGTTGGCCAAGCGCGAAAAAGCCGTGGCCCTGGTGGTCGGCTTACCCCTCCATGCCAATGGAGATCGCGGGGCCAACGTGGCGTGGGTCACATCATTCCTGCGTGAACTGGCCAAGGTCTGTTCGCTGCCGGTGCATCAGGTGGATGAACGATACTCCTCGTCCGAGGCGGAAGAGGAACTGCGCGCCATGGGCCGCTGGCCGGCGCCCAAGGGTCAGGTTGATGCCCAATCGGCGGTCATCCTGTTGCGTCGCTTTCTTTCCGGGGAACGCTAAGGCCATGACTGCTTCGGGTGACAACCAGCGCCGCCAGCTTGGCGCCGACACCGTTATCGGTGCCAGCACACGACTGCTGATGATGGACTGTTTTGAGACCCTGGTGCAGTTCAACGACGGCATCTATGTCGCGCGCCAGGGCGTGGGGGCGTTCCTCGATCATTTTTCAGCGCGCCGTGCCCTGCCGCTGGCGGTGGTCAGCGACGCCGACGAGACGGTGCTGGTCAGGGCGTTGCGCCAGGCCGGACTGTGGCCGCGGGTGGACGCCTGCTTCCACGCGGGCAATGCCCAGGAACGCCTGCCTGATGGGCGCACGCGCAAGCGCCTTGATGTGGCCCTGGCGCATTATCGGGTCGAGCCTGACCAGGCCGTGTTTATTGGCGACAGCCCACTCGATGCCCGCGACGCCCAGCACTATACGGTGCCGTTCATCCGCGTGCCGCGCAGCGAGGACCGGGAATTCACCTTCCAGAGCCTCATCGCTGGGCCCAGCCGCTACTCCAGCGGGCATTTTTCAAGCCTCATGCTGCAGGATCTCCTGGGCCGGAAACCATGAGCCAGCTCAATAGTCCGCGTCTGATCATCGCCAATCTGGTTCAGTTGGTGGGCATTGTGGTCTTGCGCACCTGGGCGCGGCTTGCTTACCGCATGCGGGTGCGCCGCTCGCGGATCCAACCCGCCGGGGCTTGCGTGTATGCCTGCAATCACCGCGCCTTCGCTGACCCGATGGTGGTGGCGATGTGGAGCCGCGACCCGGTGGCGTTCTTCGCACGCGCAAGCTTGTGGAGGATTCCGCCCATCCGCATCTGGCTCGACATCTTCTCGGGCATCCCGGTCGAGCGGGAAAATCC
>JBILDK010000083.1:0-9018 GCA_044352625.1 Planctomycetota bacterium | reverse complement strand
GATTGAACGGTAGCGGCGCAGTCGCGGTCGTTCAGGCCCGGACCCGGTTCCAGGCCACCGCGTCTGCATAGCGCATGGTGGTGCCTCCGAACAGGTCGAGTGCGCTGCCGATGGTCAGGTCCACCCGGCCCGAGGAGAGCGCTTCCACCAAACGCAGATCGTCGAGGTGACGACCGCCCCCGGCGTAGGTGCAGGGGACGGGGCTCCATCGGCCGAGGGCCGCGACCAACTCGCTATCGATCCCACGGCAAAGACCCTCGACGTCCGCCGCATGGATCAGGAATTCGCAACACGAGGCGGCAAGTTGTTCCAGGAAGGCGGGCCCCAGGGCTTGCTCGGTGATCCGCTGCCAGCGGTCGGTAGCCACGTGCCAGCCGTTGCCGACCCGGCGGCAGCTCACATCGATCACCAGGCGTTCGCGACCCACGGCTTTGACCAATACCGCGAGGCGCTCGGGTGCGAATCCACCCCCTGGAAACAGCCACGAGGTCACGATCACCTTGCCGGCTCCCGCCGCGATCCAGGGCGCAGCGTTATCGCCGTCGATCCCGCCGCCGAGTTGGAGGCCGCCGGGCCACGCGGCTAGCGCCCGGCGCGCCGCAGCGTCATTACCCGGCCCGAGCTTGATAACGTGGCCACCGGTAAGCTGGTCATCGCGGTAGCGGGCGGCGAACCAGGCCGCATCCTGATCGGCCACGAAGTTGGTGCGCAGCCCGGTCCCATCATCGCGCAGGCTGCCGCCGACGATCTGCTTCACGCAGCCGTCATGGAGGTCGATGCAGGGCCGGAACAGGGTCATGGGCATGCAGGCTGGTGCGCCGAGACGCGGGGCAAGGGGCTGCCCCACCGTACCGCGCATTCGCGGTCGACCTCGGACAGCTCAGGTGCCGAGACCCTTGAGCTCCTGGGTCAGGCGTTGCTTGTCACTGAACAACGCGCGCGCCCGAGCGAGGTCGCGGCCGCGCTCGGCCTCGGCCAGTTCACGCGACAGGCGGTGCAGCTCGATCTTGAGCTGGGACGCACGCACCGCGGCGGCGCGGCGCGGCAGGTCCTGGGCGGCGGCCTGATCGTCCTCGCCCGTGGCCACGGGACCCTGGGCGAAGGAGCCGCCCACCGGGGTCGCGCCCCAGCGCACCAACGCATCACGAAGGGCAGCATGGACCGTGGCCGCTGCACAGGCCAGCAGCGCATGGAGGTCCGAATCAGGAGCGAGCTGGAGCGTGCTGGCCAGGGTCGACCAGGGTTCGGGCCACCAGCCCGGCTCGACCCCGTGATCGTCGAAGGCCGGGCCGCGCAACGCGGGATGACGCACCAGCAGGTGCAGCAACGCCTCGCGGGCCGGATCCAGCGCCGGCAGGCCCGGCGCGGCGTTCTCGACCTGGGCCACCGCCGGCCCGGCGACCCCGGCCAGCCGGCGTTCGAGTTTCGCCGGTTCCAGGTTGAACCACTCGGCGCAGGCGCGCAGGTGCAATCCGCGCAGTTCCGCGTCGGGCATCGGACGCAACGCCTCCAGCACCTCGTCCACCGCCGCGAGCTGGGCGTTGGCGTCGAGGCCGTAGGGACGCGGCGCCACCGCGCGCAGCAGGTGGTCGATGTCGTGACGACCGTTGGCCACGGTCTGTTCGAAGGTGGCCCGACCGTCGCCGCCTGCGGTCTGGTTTTCCGCCAGCAGTTCCGCCGGATCGAGCTGGTCCGGCAGCACCGACACGCGCACCGGCACCCCCACCGACAGGCAGGTGCGCACCGCCTTGCGGCTGTTGGCCACGCCCGCGGCATCGCCATCGAGCAGGATCACCAGCGGTCCGGTGTCGCCCACCAGGCTGCCGAGCTGGCGCGCATGTTCCGGCGTGAGCGCTGTGCCCAGGACCGCCACGCATTCACGAACCCCAGCCTGGTCTGCGGCCATGACGTCGGTGGGGCCTTCCATCACGATCAGGCGCTTGGCATCGCGACAGGCGGTGCGGGCGTGGTGCAGGTTGAACACCGCGTTGGATTTGTGGTACAGCGGCGTGTCGGTGGAATTGATGTACTTGCCGACCCCGCGACCGGCCTCTTTCGCGGCGCGCTCAGCGGCTGGCAGCAGGCGGCACGAGAAGGCGATGGGATGGCCGAAGCGGTCGCAGATGGGAAAGCTGACGCGCTCATAAAAGCGGTCCGCCAGCCGGCCGTTGCGTTCCACCGCCAGGTCCACCGTGGTAAGTAGATCGACCGCGAAGCCTTTGCGTCGCGCCGCCTCGATCAGGCCGCTGCGCCCCGGGGCCCAGCCCAGGCGGAAGCGCTCACAGACGGCCCGCGACAAGCGTCGCGCCTGGAGGTACTCGCGGGCCTCGGCCGCCAGCGGATCCGTCCACAGCACCTGTTCGTAATACGCGGTGGCGAACTCGGTGATCGCGAGCAGCGCATCGCGCTCGCCCCGGGGCAGACCCCCGCCCTTGCCCTCCTGATACGTGATGGTGATCCCGGCACGGCGCGCGATCAGCTCAACCGCCTCGCTGAACTCGATGTTTTCGCGGTTGCGGACCAGGGTGATGACGTCGCCGTGGGCCCCGCAGCCGAAGCAGTGATAGGTCTGCTGGTCGGGATAGACGTAGCACGATGGCGAGCGCTCTTGGTGGAACGGGCAGCAACAGGCCCACATCCGCCCCGCCTTGCGCAGCGGTGCGTACTCGCCCATAACCTGCACCAGGTCCACCGCGGCCTTGATCCGCCGCACTTGGTCTTCACCGATGAATCCTGCCATGGCCCACGATTAAACGCGAAACGTCGGGCGCGGAACGTGGAACTTGCCCCGGCCAGGAATGGCTTCCTGCGCAGCCCACGTCCGCTTACCCTAAACCTAAACAACGCAATGAAGCGTAGACTTCAGGCGGGGCTGACAGGATGGGGAGGATGGGAAGGATGGGATTCACCGGGACATTCGACGGCTTCATCCTCCCCATCATCCCCATTCTGTTCCTTTTTTCGAACTCACCCAGCGGGTGAGCGCGGAACATGCTCGATAGCTCCGAATCAACGACTGATGCATGCCCCTTGGCCGAGTCCATTGCGTTTTTTAGGCTTACTGGTCTTCCCCGGCAGGGTGAAAGCTGAATACAGGGACCGTAGGGACGTGTCCGTACTAAACTGGGAGGTCCGCCACGCAGCGGGCCCAGATCGCGTCGATGGCGTCCATCTGCGCCTGCTTGAGAGGCATGCCGAGCTGGCCCAGGGCCGCGCCCTGGGCGGCGTTGCGCGCGCCGACGATGCACGCGGTGCAGCCCTCGGTGGTAAGCAGGTAGCCGATGGCGAGATCCGCCACGGTGAGGTCGTCGTCCTCGCCCAGGGCCTTCAGTTCATCCACCGCCTGCAGGTAGCGCGCCAGGCGCGGTCCGCGGAAGTCGTCGCGCTCGCCCCGGTGGTCGCCGGCTGGGAAGGTCTTGTCCGGACCCCAGGTGCCGGTGAATAATCCGCGAAAGAGCGGTGAATAGGCCAGAAATCCCACGTCGTGCTCGGCGCACCAGGGCAGGATGTCGCGGGCCACCTCGGGCTTGGCCAGGCTGTAGGCGTTCTGCACCACATGGACCGGCACGCCGCTGGCACGCCACGCGGTGAGCTGGGGAATGGTCGCATTGGACAGGCCGATGGCGCGGATCTTCCCGGCTTTGAGCAACTCGGCGCAGGCCGCCGCGGTTTCCTCAACCGGCTGCGGGCAGGGCCAGTGAAGCTGGAACAGGTCCAGCGTCTCCACCCCCAGCGCCGCCAGGTTGTGCTCGCAATCCGCCAGGACCCGCGCCCGCGAGCCATCGCACACGCGCACGCCCTCGACCACATGGTGACCAAACTTGGTGAAAACCAGCGGTCGGCGCGAGGCCGGCAGGTCCTTCAGCGCTTGGCCGATGAGGCGGTCGGCGCGGCCCTCGCCGTAGAGCGGCGCGGTGTCGATCCAGCCCACGCCGGCATCGAGCGCGGCGTGGATCGCCGCGACGCTGTCCGCGTCCTGCTGCTCGCCCCACATGAACCCACCCATGGCGAAGGCCCCCAGGCCGACCACCGAGATGGTGTAGTCGGTGGTGCCGAGACGGCGGCGGATCACGGGCCGGCTCCGCCGGCCCGGTGGTTGGTGGTTGGTGGTTGGTGGTTGGTGCGTTCCGCATGGAATCCACAGGCCGATGGCGCAGGCGACACGGCCCCAACCACCAACCACCAACCACCAACCACCGCCTGACGGCCCCAGCCGTCAGGCGACATCGCACTTCCCGCCCGCACAGGCCTGCGCGTCCATCAGCTTGGTGTTGTCGGACTCTTCGAGCATCAGGGTGTAGTCCACCGGGATGTATTCACGCTGGAGGTCTTCCCACATCTTGCAGTTGTGCACCCGCTTGAGGCAGTGGGTCATGCGCCGCAGGTCGCCGGCGAAGTAATTCTTGGCGAACTTGTGGGCGCGGCGCACCCAGTCCTTCTGCACCAGCACACGCTTGGTGGCCTCTTGAAAGGCGGCGATGTCCTTGGGGCCGTCGCTCTTGAGCTGGGGCAGGTCGAGGGCCTTGCCGCGGCCCAGGGAGCAGTCGCAGCCGGCCCACAGGTCATCCTGGAAGGCGTGCAGGCCGTCGACGATCAGACCCGAGGCGAACAGGCTGCCGACGCCGTATTCCTTGATGATCTCGTCATAGGTCAGCACGGCGGTGAACGGCGCCTGCGGATAATCCAGGTCGCCACCCTCGGGCAGCAGCGAGATGCCGGCGAAGGCCTCGCGGTGCTCGTAGATGAAGCGCGTGACCTCGTCCCACTCGGTTTCGCGCACGGTGATGGTGTTCGACACGTTGTGGCGCAGCCACGGCGCGGTGCAGCGCTCGGGGCGGCGGCCGGCCATGACCCAGTTCTGCTGGGTCAGCTCGACGAACTCCAGGAGCTGGACCGCGCTCAGCTCGTTCTTGATGCGCGCATCCTCGGGCACCTCGACACAGAAGGTGATGACATTGTCGGTGCCGTTGGGGTTCCACACGCTCTTCTCGACCGCACGGGGGTTGTGCAGCGTGAAGAACTGGAGGGGCGCCTCGTTGATGTTGGCCTGGACACGGCGGAAGTAGCGCTTGGCGTGGTGCGGGTGGATGCCCGAGGCGGTGCCGAGGATGCACGAGGTGGTGCCCGCCGGCTTGACGCAGGTGGCGCGGGCGGCGGGATTGATGCCGATGCGCTTGGCGATGCCCTCGTTGACCTCCAGGATGAGTGTGGCCATGCGCCGCTGCAGCTCGGGATTGAAGGCGATCTTGGGGTTGTCCATCATCCCGGTCATGGAGCAGCCGAGCAGGGCCTCACGCCGCACGATGCGCTCGGTCACCGGGCCAAGGTAGTCGAAACGGTCGTAACCCGCCTGGAGGGTGCCGAGGATCGCGGCCGAGCGACAGGCGCGTTCGAAGGTCGCCTCGTCGGTACAGGCCTTGACGTTGATCTCGCACAGGTTGCAGAAGTGCCAGCCGGTCTGCCCGGTCTCCACATCCACCGGGTACATGCCGATCTCGACGCAGGGGTTGTACATCAGCTCGGTGGAATCCGCCCACACGAAGCCGGGCTCGCCGAAATCACGCACGCACTGCATGAGCTTGGCGAAATCGGCGTAGGGCGTCTTGTCGCGCAGCAGCAGGGCCGAGTTGTTGGAGCGCCCGCGCTGCGGATTCTTGATGAACCAGTCGCCGGTCTTGGCATTGGCCATCTCCTCGTCGTCAGGGCTGAACACGCAGATGGTGGCGCTGCGCCGCACGCCGCCGGCGAGCACCGCGTCGCTGGCGTGCATCACGATGTCGTAGCAGTCGATCGAGGGGAGTTGCACATTCGTGCCGCTGATCGCCAGACGATTTTCCAGCACATGGCGGATGTGTTCGAGCGAGCGCTTGAGGGGCCCAGGGCCGGGTGCCTTGCCGATGCCAGAAGACAGGGATGAGCCCACCGGTCGGACCAGGCTGAAGTCGAATTCGACGGTGCGCCCAGCATATTCGGGCAGGGTCTGGTCCTCGGTGAAGTACGAGGACATCAGTGCACCCAGGGCGTCGGCCCAGCCCTCGATTGAGTCCGGCACCACGAACAGCGCCTTGTCGTGGGGATTGGGCCGAGCCACGGTGGGCAAACGCGCAACGTGATGGCGCTGGACCGAGAAGCCCACCCCGCAGCCGCACAACAGCAGCCACAGAGACTCTTGAAAGAAACGTGTCCGATCGCAGTAGCTGACCGTGCAGTTGTACAGCCGCGCATTCTTGTCCTCAACCGGCTTGCCGCCGAATTGGAGGGCGCGCTGGCTGCCCAGGACCAGGCGATCCTTCACCGCCTGCTTGGCGAAGGCCATCTCGGCCTGGATGCCATACGACGCGTACTTGCGCTCGTGCATGGCAAAGACCCGGTCAGCCGCTTCGCCAAAGGTTTCGCGGCGGTTGAGCGCCGGATTCCAGCGCGCGTACTTGGTGTTGAAGGTGTAGTCCTGAAGCTGTGCGAGGGTCATGTCGGGATCTCGGGCGGGGGCGGCTGCGATGCGGGTGGTTGGATACGCTGGGCTGGGGGAACACTAGATATGGTGGTCCGACAGGATTCCATGCCTCCCTATGGTACACTCCCGGGTTCACCCCTCGCTATTGCGGAAGTGGCTGTCAGCGCCGTGTCTACGTGTGTGACACGCAGGGGATGACGCGAATTCCAGGCTCCGAAACCTGACCGTGGGCAAAACCAACGGGAAAAACCGATGAGCCTTCAACCGAGCGCACAGACCCCGTCGGCGAGGGCAGCGATAAAGTCTGGGTGGTCGTGGACGCATCGCGCCCGGGTGAAGCCTATGCCGAGCTCGCAGGCCAAGGCGGCGGCCTCAATATCAAGGTCGTAGAGCACTTCGGTGTGGTCGACCAGGAAGCCGGCAGCCTGAACGATGACGTCTGGATGACCGGCCTGGTGAGCGGCGGTGATGGCGCTGAGGATGTCCGGGGACGACCACGGGACACGACTCTCGGCGGGCATGCTCTGGAAGGCAATGACGTGCTCGGCATGGCCGCTGGCGGCGGCGGCGAGGGCGGCAGTCTCGGTGAACTGCTGTCGGTATGGGCTGGTGGCCTCGACCGGCTGGGGAATGGCGTGGGCGGTGAAGATGAGCTGGGCGGCGGCGCGGCGGGCTGGGCTCCAGCCGGCGGTGGCCTCGCTGACGCGCGCAGCGGTGGCGCGGACGAACCCGGGATGGTTCCACCATGGGGCGACCACGCCGGAAATCGCCGGGGCACCGGGACCGAAGGCCTCGACGGCTTCGGCCGCATGCTTGAGGTACCAGTCCCAGCTCACCGAGGACTGGTGCGGTGCCATCACCAACAGGCCGATATTGCGGCAGCCCAGGGCGGCCAGTTCGCGTAGGCCATCAATCGCCCAGGGCGACCAGTGGCGGAAACCGCAGCGCACGGGCACAGCGTGTCCGCGTCGGGCCAGTTCGGCGGCGAGGGCCTCGGCCTGCTGGAAGGTGAGTTGGTTGTAGGGGCTGTAGCCACCGAAATGCCGGTAATGCGCGGTGATCTCGGCAACGCGGGCGGCGCGGGCCGGATTGTCGCCGAGGATGCCGTTGACGAAGCATTCCGCTTCGAAGCCCGCCCCGGCCTTGGGGCAGCTGCTGCGCCGTCCGCAGCAGCCAGGGGTGGGACCGCCGAAACCGAGGATGAGGAGACCGTCGATGTGCATGGGTGAGCGTGATAACGCAGAACGCGGAACGCGGAACGCGGAACTCGCTTCAGCCAGAAAAGACCTGGAGGCGGGCTTCGAGCCGACCGTCCGCAAAGCCTTCGATCCAGCGGCCCTGTTGGCCGGGCCAGTCGCCCACCAGCATGAGGTCGGTGCCGCGGAGCTTCCGCCGCCAGGCTTCGTGGATGTGCCCGGCCACCATCACGTCGCAACCGCGGGCGCTGGCCGCGACCCGGCGCGGGTCAATGAACACGCGGTGGCGCGGCGGACGCTGGGTTCGGGTGCGTTGCGCCGCGGAGCTGCGGCGGCGTACCCAGCGCGCGACCACGTCCTGGCCCCAGGCCGGATGCAACGCCTGCCAGGTGCGATGCCAGTAGGACCCGATCCAGGCGGCAAAGCCGCGATACAGAGGATCGTGGCACAGGCGGTCGCCGTGGACGATGCGCAGTCGCACCGGCCCCAGGCCGAGGTCGAGCCGCGGCCAGTGCAGGGTGCAGCCGCTGGCCATCGCCAGGCGCCGGCCGGCGGCGAATTCACGATTGCCACGCACCAGGTCGAGCCGCCAGCCGCGCGCGCGCAGGGCGCGCAGCCGCTCCAGCACCGGCGCATAGCGCGCACAGGCGTCGTCAGTCTCCAGCCAATAGTCGAACAAGTCGCCGAGGATCACCAGCCGCGCCGGGGCGCGCTGCGCGAGCTCATCAAGAAAAACCGGGAACGGCCCGCCGCCATCGCGCAGATGGATGTCGCCGGCGATGTACAGCACCGGCGGTGGTTGGTGGTTGGTGGTTGGTGGTTGGGACGCAAGCGGGCGCATCATTCCCTCACCGCCCCCGCTTGGTGCCGGACAACGTCGGCGCCGTTCGCGGCGACGTCACCAACCACCAACCACCAGCCACCAGCCACGGCGGTCACGCATAGATCTGCCCACCCCCCGCCACGAACTCCTTGGCCTTCTCGGCCAGGCCCTGTTCGGCCTTGGCGGCCTCGTCGCGCACCAGGTTGGTGATTTCCATCGAGCAGAACTTGGGGCCGCACATCGAGCAGAAATGCGAGTCCTTGGCGGCGTCGGCGGGCAGGGTCTCGTCGTGGTAGGCGCGGGCCAGTTCGGGATCGAGGGCGAGGTTGAACTGGTCCTCCCAGCGGAACTGGAAGCGCGCCTTCGATACCGCGTCATCCCACAGCCGCGCGCCCTGATGGCCCTTGGCCACGTCGGCAGCATGTGCCGAGATCTTGTAGGTGATGACGCCGGTCTTCACATCGTCGCGGTTGGGCAGGCCGAGGTGCTCTTTGGGGGTGACGTAGCACAGCATGGCGGTGCCGAACCAGCCGATCATGGCCGCG
>JBILDK010000506.1:0-2619 GCA_044352625.1 Planctomycetota bacterium | reverse complement strand
CTTGACCATGTCCTCGGCTGAGAAACCAACTGCGGAAAGGGCCGACACCGTGCCGATGGCAAGGGCGCGCAGGGTGGAAGTGAGCAAAGCGGAGGAGGGCATGGAGGAGGAGCTCCTGGGGTGGTGGTCGCCGGGCGGGTATTCCGGATCCGGCGAGCGCACCATGCACGGCCCATGCCGAGCGAATTGACGGTCCAGTGATGCGCGATCTAGCATGCATGACGGCGCAGCCACGATTGCCTGCCCGATCAACGAACAGGTGCAGGTAAGTTTTGCAGCATATGCGGATGTAGAGGTCGTCTGGATCCTCTCGCCGCTTGGGGTCTGTATCGTCGATAGCCAATTGCACTCTCCACCTTGACGCCCAACGTGTCACAAAACCAGGAGTCCGCTATGCGCGCCCTCGCCGTTCTTGCCCTTGCCGCTCTGCCTGCTGCCCTCATGGCTCATCCTGGTCACGGGACGGCCGATGTAGCAACCGCCTTGGCGCATCCCTGGTTCGGATTCGATCACCTGCTCGCCATGCTCACCGTGGGTGCACTCGGCTGGCGCCTGGGTGGCCACGGTTGCTGGGCCATGCCCGCGGCGTTTGTCGGCGGCATGTTGGGTGGTGCGCTGCTGTCGATGACAGGCATGCCTGGTACCGGGGCTGAATGGGTCATCTCCGGTTCGGTGCTGGCGCTCGGCCTGCTGCTGGCTCTGCCCCGCCTGCCGGGGCTTGCCTGGTTGATGCCGTTGACCGCGCTGATGGCCGCGGCCCATGGATACGCCCATGTTGGTGAACTGGGTCTGGCGGCTGCGCCAGCCTTTTTGACCAGCACGGCGCTGCTGCATGGCGTGGGCTTGGCGCTGGCCTGGGGCCTCGCCCGTGGCCTGTCGTTGCCCGCGCTGCGTTATGCGGGCGGCGGCGTCGCCGTCGCTGGTCTGGCTCTGCTGATCGGCTTCTAGCCGATCAGGGCTTCACCACGACGCGGTGCAGGCTGACCGCACTGATCACCAAGCCCTTTTCGCCGGAGCCTGGGGCGACGGTGCCGGTCACCACGACCTCGCTGCCGGGCGCGAGTTCCCCGACCCCTTCCAGGCCGATCGCTAGCGGCTTGCCTGCCGCATCCACCACCTGCACCGAGGCCAGGCCGCCGCGCAACAGCTCGGGCGTGACGCTGCACCCGCTCCATCCGGTGCCGCAGGCGGTGGCGCACATCAGGCTGCGATCCATCAGCGTGAACAGGGCGCGATCGGCGACGAATGGTTTGGGTCGGCCGCCGATGAGGCCACGCACCGTGATGGTTGCGCCGGGTATAGGTGCGGCGCGGGCGGCGATGACCTCGACCGCGTCGGCAGGGAGGGTGGTGGTGAAGAGGTTGGCGGGCAGCTCGGCGGCAGCGGCAAGACTGACAGCGAGCAGGAGCGAGGCGAGGCGGAGCATGGGGGATTCCTTGGTGGTTTAGTCGGCGCGCAACGCGCCAGGGAGGGGTCGAGCAAGGTTGCGCCACGCCGGCAGCAGCACGCCGAGGGGGCCCACGGCCAACCCAGCAGCCACGGCCAGCGCGGTGCCGGCAGGATCCAGGGTCAGGGCAAAGGCGCCGCCCGGTACGGTCACCGCGAGACCATCGCAGGCGAGGCCCGCAACGAGCGCGAGAAGCGTGCCGCACCACGATACCAGGATGGCCTCGGTCAGCCACGCCAGCAGCACCGCGCGGCGCGGAAAGCCCATCGCCTGGATGGTGGCGGCCTCACGCGCCCGGGCGGCGAAGGCTGCGTAATAGGCATTGAGCCCGCCGAAGAGTGCGCCGGCGGCAATGAGCACTGCGGTGAGCCAGGCCATGGCCCGGATCGGCGCGAAGAAGCGGCCACGTTCCTGGTAGTAGTCGGCCTCGTTGATGGCGACCAGTTCCAAGTCCAGGCGCAGCGCGGCGAAGGTCTCCAACTCGCTCTGCAGGTCGCCGTCGGCTGCACCCGCCACCACCACGGTCGAAATCGTGGTGCGGCGTGTCGCCGCCATCAGCCCGGCGAGGTCGACCCACAGTTCGCCTTCGTACACCGTGCCGGGCGCGGCGAAGGTACCGCTGACCGTAAACGCGCGGCCCTCGATCAGCAGCGTGGCGCCGGGGGCCAGGGCCGCGGGCGGCAGGCCCAGGCGCAGATGGGCGAGACGCCCCGCGAGCAGCGCATCGCCGCCGGGCATGGTGCCGGCGGTCAATCGCGCCCCGCGATGCACCGCAAAGGCCGTCGGGGTCACGCCGCGCAGTACCGCTTGGACTTGAGGCCCGTTCGGTGGGCCGACCAGGGTCATGTGCGCAATTTCGGGCGACACCGCGGGCGCATCGCCGGCGCGGCGCAGCCCGGCGACCTCGGCAGCGACGATGCCTGCCACCGTCGGATCCAGACTGCTGCGCTCGATGCTGCCCTCGGATCCGGCACCGAGCAGGATGACATTCGCGCGATCGCCGCTTGAGCCCATCGCCCCGCGCATGCCGGCGCTGAAGGCCGCAGCTGCGAGCAGCAGGCCCGCCACCAGCGCCGTGGCCAGGGCGAGCTGGACGCTGCGCCCAGGATCCCGCGCCAGATTGCGCACCGCGTAGGTCGTCGGCAGCAGGCGCATGCTCAGGTGCCTCCGCG
>JBILDK010000505.1:0-2621 GCA_044352625.1 Planctomycetota bacterium | reverse complement strand
ATTATCCAGGTCGGCAAAGGCGGTGAGGGCATTGAACGGGCCCTTGGTCAGGGCGCCTTCGCTGCCTGCCCCGGTGGTCGAAGGACTCTTGCCGGTGAGCGAGCTGGCGAACTCCATGAAGAGTTCTGGCAGCTCCTGGAAATGCAGGGGACCATGTACCGCGAGCGGGCGCACGCCCTTTTCCGGGGGGTTGTTGCGCCGCCCAGCGAGAACCGCGGATACCGCCTGGACCACCGGGCGGCCAAGGGGCACGCGACGATGCAGGCGGGTACCGACCTCGGCCAGCCAGGTGCCGCGCGCGTCGATCACGTCGGGGCGCGGCTGGAGGTAGCGGGGATTCTTGGTCGGCTTGCCGTCCACGATGCGTGGGTGGGCCGAGCTGACCATGAAGTTGCCGGGGGCGCCGGCGGCGGCCTCCCGGACCAGCCGGCGCATGGGCTTGGTCCACTGGCCATAGCCGATGGGATCATCGAGCAGATCCTTGGCCTGGGCCGTGGAGAGCGGCTCGAAATTGGACACGAACACCGGACCATTGACACCCGCCAAGTCGGCCTCGGCCTGCTTGTCGATGCCGCGGTGGATGGCGTCGTCAGGGCGTTGGAACAGGTGCGCTTCACAGTTGAGCGCCAGCTTGATGGAGGGCTTGCCCGCGACCTGCTCGCCCAGGTGATCGAGCCAGTCCGCCGGCAGCACCACACTGGCGGTGATGTCGTCCTCCATCTGCACCTTGTCCGCGGGGATGAAATCCTGGCGCAGCTTGAAGGTGCGCCAGGCGCCCGTGGTGTCGGTGCCGACACGCAGGTAGCTGGCCACCAGTGGACGGCCGTCGATCTTGACCTGGTGGCCGGGGGCGCCGTTGACCACGTCGACGGTGAAATGGGTGCGCCAGTCTGCGCCCCATTCCGGCCGGTAGAAGCGCTTGACGATGAACAGCAACGTGAGGATGCGCGTCGGGATGGTCGCCAGCCAGGCGTTGTAGGCTGGGGAGAATTCGGCCTCGGTCGGGGTGTACAGCTTGATCACCGACCCGAGGCTGCGCCCCGGGTCGAGCACCGGGCGGGAATCGCGGGCCGGGCCTGGGCGTACGCCGGACTTGAAACGATCGCCGTAATCGCGCTTGAGCAGGCTGGCGACGAGGTCGAGGTCGGCCTCCAGATTGGCCACGAACAGCGGGCCATAGATGATGGCGTCCGCGATCGATTTGCTGATCTCGCTCTTGCCGCCACCGCTGACGGTGCAGGGCTTGTGGCAGAAGGTGCCCTCGGCCACCGTGCCCACCAAGCGCCAGGAGGCTGCGCCGGGGTGCTTTTCCAGGCGCACTTTGTAGCCCGACGGCAGCACATAGGTGTGCTCGCCGCGCAGACGCACGGCGCCGCCGGCCCACGCCACCTGCATCGCCTTGATGCTGAAGCGGCTGCCCTCCGGCACATACACGATGCTGGGGAAGCGCCGGTCGGTGCCGTAGCCTTCAGGGTGCAGATCCATCAGCGGGGCGAATTCGCGCACCACATCCGAGAAGGTGGTGTCATTGCGCGCCGCCGGGTTGTCGCTGCTCCACTCCTCACCCAGGTGATAGCTGGAGAACGCGAGCGCTCCGCCGGCGTGCTCCTCTTCGGCGGCGCCGAGCAGGTTGGCGGCGTAGCCGATCTGGGTCTTGACCTCTTTTTTGCAGTAGCCGTAGTAATTGTCGGCGATGAGCGTCACCATGACGCCCTCGGCATTGCGGCAGGTGCACTTGAAGGCATTGCCGTCGTTGTAGAGCTCGTCGTCCTGCTCGTAACACATGCCGTCGCGGCGCTGGCGCGGGGTGGCCTGGCTGACATGGGGCAGGCCCAGAGCCTTCTTGGTGCAGGTCACCAGGTGCGGGGCCAGGATGATGCAGCCGGTGTGGCCGGTCCAGCTGCCCGCTTCAAGCCCGGCATCATTTTCCGCCAGGTGCGGGTTGCCGGCATTGCCGAAGATCTGCTCGATGAAATCAAGGTTCGACACCAACGTGCCAGGGGCGAAGAAGCGGATCTCGCTGCGCTGCGCCGGCCGCGCCAGGTTGTGATTCAGCGCGGGGATCGGCGGCACCACCAGCGGACGAATGAGCAGCGAGACCCACAGGCGCGCCGGGGTGGGGCAGTCGGCGGCATAGGGCAGGGCGAGGTTGTCGGGTGGGGTGTTCATAGCCGCCTGGAACAGGCGGGCGAAGGCGATTTTGGGCACTTCCTTCTTGTCCCCCGGCACCGGCAGGCCACCAGCGCAGATGTGGAACGTGCCTTGGGTCTGACGGCGATCAGACTTGGGATTGTGCAGCACGCCCTGACGGATGCGGTAGCTGGTCAGGATCGGGCTTTTGTGCTCATCGCTCCCGGGCGGCAGCGAGAGCAGTCGCGCCAGCCCCGGCTTGTCGAGCAGGAAGCTGTCCTTCATCAATTGCACCGGGCCGGTCTCGGTCGTCACGTCGGCGAAGTGCCGGTCAAGAAAGTCCTGGATGCGCTGGTCGGGGGCGCTGAGGTAGCCATCAAGCAGGCGCACCCGCTCGCGGTAGCTGTCAATGAGGTCGCGGGTGACCTCCATCACTTTGCCCACCTCGGTAACGGTTTGGCAGCCGTTGGCGGCAAGCTTGAGTTCGAGGT
>JBILDK010000082.1:0-9035 GCA_044352625.1 Planctomycetota bacterium | reverse complement strand
CGGCACCATCGATCTGGGCTGGCTCTCGGCCACCGACGTGGCCAAGCTGCCTGCCCCGCGCCCCGTGGCGGTGCTGCTGGTGGCCCAGCTCAAAGGCCGCACCACCTATGATTCGGTGTGGCTGGCGCGGGCAGATCGGCCCTACACCAGCATTGCCGACCTGAAAGACAAACCGGTGGCATTCGCCAGCAAGACCAGCACCTCGGGCGGCACGGTACCGCTCAACGACTTGGTCGAGAAGGGCCTGGTGGATCCCGCAGCCGGTCCCGAGGGTTACTTTGGTCGCGGCAACGTGTGGTTCGGTACCGGCTATGTCAGCGCAGTCGAGCGCGTGCTGAGCGGCGACAGCGAGGCCGCCGCGGTGAGCGACTACGTATTCCTGGGCGACAAGCACCTCACCCCTGAACAGAAGTCCCAGCTCAAAGTCATCGCCACCCAGGGCCCGGTGCCCACCCATGTGCTGGCGGTGCGCAGTGCCCTGACGGCAGCCCAACGCGCCTCCCTGGCCGGGGCCATGGGTACGCTCGATGCCGGGCTGCGCGACAAAATTTTCGGCGGACCCCTGGTGGCCGTCGATGAAGCCCAGCACCTGGCACCGATCGCCAAGGCCCTGGACACGGTGCAAAGGATGAAGCTCTGAGCGCGGCAGTTACGCCGGCCGCGCTGAGTGTTGCCGGCCTGTCGGTGTCGCGCGGCGGGCGCACGTTGTTTGCCGGCCTGAACCTGGCTGTGTTTCCCGGCGAGCTGGTGGCGATCACCGGCCCGTCGGGCGCGGGCAAGAGCACCTTGCTGGCGATCCTCGCCGGTTTCCAAGCCCCCGACACCGGCAGCGTCGTGTGCCGCCAGCGCCTTGCCCTGGCGATGCAAGACCCAGGCCTGCCCGGCGATCTGAGCCTACTCGATGCCACCCGTTGCGGCGCGCTGCCCGGACGCAGTTGGTGGGCGTCGTGGTGGCGGCTGAATGAGGCGGATACGGCTCAGCGCGAGCTGACGGCCCTGGGCCTGGGACCCATCGCACGACGCAAGGTGCGTCACGCCTCGGGCGGGGAACGTCAGCGTGTTGCCCTGGCGCGGCTGCTCATGGGCGATGCCCCAGTGCTGCTTGCGGACGAACCGGTGGCCAACCTTGATCCGGCCAGCGCCGATATCGCTATGGGCAGGCTGCAGGCTGCGGCGCGCAGCGGGCGGGCGGTGGCGGTGGTATTGCATCAACCGGAGCTGGTGGCGCGGTGGTGTGATCGGGAGGTGCGCATTGGCGGATAACGCGAAACGTGAAACGCGGAGCACAGAACGCGAAGAGCCTGAAGCCGGTACAGCGCGTTTTGCGCGGCCCGAGCTGCCTTCGGGGCGGCCGCCGGGATGGCCCTTGCGGTTGGATGCCTTTGGCGTGCTGTGCCTGGGGTTTGCAGTCGCGGTCGTTGCCGCGTGGCCGGGGATCCATGGTTCGGGACGTGATTTGGACCTGTGGACCAATCTGATGCGCTTCGCCGGGCGGTTCTGGCCACCGGATCTGAGCATTGCACCCGAGATCGCTTCCAGCCTGGTCGAGACGGCGCGCATCGCCGTGGTCGCCACCGCCATCGCCGCGCTGATCAGCCTGCCGCTCGCCCTGGCGGCCACGCGCCGAATCGTGCCGTGGTGGGTAGTGGCAGCGGTACGACTGGGTTTGAATGCGATCCGCACCATTCCCAGTCTGATCTGGGCGCTCTTGGCGGTCGCCGTGGTGGGCGCGAACCCACTGGCCGGGGTCATCGCCCTGACCGGTTATTCGATTGGCTATCTCGCCAAGTTTTTCAGCGAAACCATCGACAGCGCCGACATGGCGAGCGTCGAAGCGTTGCGCGCGCTCGGCTGTACGCGCCTGCAGGCATTCCGTTGGGGCTTGTGGCCCAGCGTGCGCCCGGCCCTCGCGAGCCATGTGCTGTGGATGACCGAGTACAACCTACGTTCCGCCGCCATCATCGGCTATGTCGGGGCAGGTGGGATCGGCCTGCAGCTGCACACCTATCAGGAATACGCCCGCTGGGACCGCTTTGGCACCGTGCTGCTGGCGATCCTCGCTCTGGTAGTGGTACTTGATCTCCTTGGCGTGTGGCTGCGGCGGCGACTGACTGCCTGATGCCAACTCATAGCGACTGTCGCTGCAGCCACCTGGCTGACCCCCACCGTCGGCGGAGGAGTGGGGCAGCGGGCGGATACGCTGCTGCGCATGACCGGCAGACCGAACCATCTTCCTGAAAAACGTGGTTGGTGGTTGATGGTTGGGGACTGCATCGCAGCACGGTGCGCTCCTGGTGTCAGACACCGGATGGGTGATCCGCAGCGGCGCCGCAATGCGTGGTTCCCCAACCACCAGAACCCAACCAACCGCGACAGGCAGAATCATAGAATGTACTGATCGTGCATGTCAGTAATCCCCGCCTCGATCGCATAGCGGGTAAGACCAGCTGAATTGTGGATGCCCAGCTTCTTCATCAGATTGTCGCGGTGCTTTTCGACCGTCTTCTTGCTAATAGCAAGCTTGATCGCAGTCTGCTTGTTCGCGTATCCATCAGCGATCAATTGGAGGACCTCGACTTCACGGGGCGTCAGTTGAGAAAAACCATGGCCGTGCGTTCGATCACAGATCATGCCGCCTGGTGTCAGGTGGTCATTTCGGCGTGCCTGCGCGGAAACATTGTGTCGGCTCCAATCACCTGTATGGGCCATTCGTATTGCACTCGATATTTCATGTTCCGAATAATGTTTAGGACATTGTCCGCCATTTGGCGAGCCAATATCCGGATCCAGGATGAGATTCGCCCGGTGACAAGAGAACGCGATAACCCTCGTCTCGGGATTGTTTTCGCGTATGCTCCGGGTTATCTCAACGGTGCGCATGTACTGAATAGCGCAATCCAACACCATTACCGACGGCTGTAAGCGCATCGCCATGCCCACGGCCTGAAGCCCATCCTGCGCCTCCCCCACCACGGTCATGTCTTTTTCTAGCTCCAGGACCTTGCGCATTCCGGCACGGAGAATGGAATGACCAATAGCAATGAGAATGGAGATGCTATGCATGGTTTTCCTGCACATTGGTGAAATGGAGTAGTTGCCGTCTCGCGAAAAACAGCAAATGGGGTATACGGCAAAGAATCGGCGTGACTTTGGCAGCACGTTGAGGGGCATGGCACACAGAGTCATGTCCGCGAACATCAGTTTCAAACGTGCCATATCGGACGCGCGATCGCCCACCTCAGTCCCGCCAAGGGTCTTCACCGCATGATTCCAATACAATTTCGCATGATCGCACAGGTGAGATGGATTCAGCACCCCATGAAGGGATGGCATCGCGCACGCTCATGCTGCCCCTATTCCTGCATTGTGCACGATCATTACTGATCGTGCACAATGCAGGTTGATCGGGGAGCTGATCCGACATCGGCCGTAAGGCCGACAATATCGGGCAGTTCAGCGAAGCGGCCCGATCAACCTGGATGTGAAAGCTGAGTAGTGGCAGTCGCTAAACCCACGATGAACGCACCCGCGCTTCCCTCGATCGCCATCCTCGGCGCTGCCACGCTGTGCCCCGCGTCGGCCATGTCACCCGACCGCTCCTGCTGCACGGCGTCACCGCACCACTGCCGTCCCTCTCCACGCCAAGGCTGGCCAGATCATCGCGGCGCTCAATGCCGCGGTCCCACGGATCAAAGCATCTGCGAAGCCGAAGACAGACGGCATCCACACCAACTGCTGGACCCTCATCGTCGAAGCCCTCTGCATCGGGACAACGTCGGCCCGTCGAGTGCAATGCCATGACCGCAACCGACCATGTGCGCGCACTGCTCAGACGCGGACCAGCACCTCATGATTGCGTCGATCATCGCTCAGCGGTAGCCAGGGGTCGCTGAGCGGAATGCCATCAAGTTCCACGCCGGCCGGCATGGATCCCCGCCGCTCGACCACAATGCGGTAGTGGGTTTCGCGATGGCGGTAATGGACGGTGAAGCGCGGCCAGGCGGCCGGCAGTTGCGGCGCCAAACGCAGCCGTCCCGGTTCCAGGACCAGACCGAGCAGGGATTCCGTGGCCAAGCGGTACATCCAGCCGGCTGATCCGGTGTACCAGGTCCACCCGCCGCGACCGACGTGCGACGCCAGGCCATACACGTCGGCGGCCATGACATACGGTTCGGCCTGGTAGATCGCGAGGGCCTGCGGCGAGCTGGTGCTGACGATGGGATTGATCAGCGACCAGAGTTCCCAGGCGCGCTCGCTATCACCGAGCTTGGCGAAGGCCATCGCGGTCCAGACCGCGGCATGGGTGTACTGGCCACCATTCTCGCGCACCCCAGGCACATAGCCCTTGATGTAGCCGGGATCGAGACCGGAACGGTCGAAAGGCGGGGCGAACAGCCGGATAAGGCGTTCCGAGCGGCTGATCAGGCGCCGGTCGACCTCGGCCATGGCGCCGTGGACGCGCTCGGTCGAACCGGCCCCGGAGAGCACCGCCCAGCTTTGCGGCAGGCTGTCGATCTGACACTCCGCATTTTGTGCCGAACCCAGGGGCGTGCCATCGTCGAAGTAGGCCCGACGATACCAGGCGCCATCCCAGGCATTTGCCTCGATGCGCTGCTGCAGGCCGGATGCCTCGCTGCGACATTGCTCGGCAAAGGCGGCATCGCCGCGGGCGTCCGCCACCTGCGCGAAACGCAGCAGCACATCATGGAGGAAGAATGCCAGCCAGACGCTCTCGCCCCGACCTCCCGCTCCGACCCGATTCATCCCATCATTCCAATCTCCGCAACCCATCAGGGGGAGGCCATGCTCGCCCCAGCGCAGGCTGCGCAGGACGGCGCGGGTGCAGTGTTCGTAGAGCGTACCAGATGCGCCCTGCACCGGCTTGTCGAAATAAGCCTCCTCATCGGCCCGCAGCTCACGGCCTGCAATGAACGGAACCTGCTCGTCAAGCACCCCGGTGTCGCCGGTGGCCAGGCAATAGCGCGCCACGGCGCAGGGCAGCCAAAGGTAGTCATCGGAGAAATGGGTGCGGACCCCGCGCCCGCCAGGCGGGTGCCACCAGTGTTGCACATCCCCTTCGTGGAACTGGTGGGCGGCGGCCCGCAGCACGTGCTCGCGCAGCAACCCGGGCGCAACCTGCAGCAGAGCCATGGAGTCCTGCAACTGGTCGCGGAAGCCATAGGCGCCGCCGGACTGGTAGAAGCCGGTGCGACCCCACATGCGGCACGCGATGGTCTGGTAGACCAGCCAACCGTTGACCAGGATGTCGACGGTGGGATCCGGCGTCTCGACATGCACGGCACCGAGGGTGTGGTTCCAATGCCCCCACACCTGCTCAAGCGCCCGTCGCGCCCCTTCGACGGCGCAGAAGCGGTAGGTCAGCTCCCGGGCCTGCTCGATGCTCTTGGCGGCACCGACGACGAACACGATTTCGCGCACCTCGTCATCGGCCAGCTCGAACCCGGCCTGGAGCACAGCGCAGGGATCGAGCCCGGCACCACCGCAGCCCGACAGCCGTTGACGCGCCAACCCGGCCGGGGCGGCCATGCTGCCGTTGCGGCCGAGGAACTCGGCCCGATCGCAGGTGAAACTGCTGGTGCGTTCGCTGACATCGGCGAATGCAATGGTGGAGGCGGATTCGGGATGGTAGGGATTGCGGGCGGTAAGCATGCCGCTGACGTGGTCGACCTCGGCGACGACATGCATGGCCGATTGCTGGCGCTGCTCGCCCAGCACCCATTCCCAATAACCGGTCAGCGACAGCCGGCGACGGCGTTGCGAGCGGTTGCGCAGGGTGAAGGTGACCAGCTTCACCGGCGCATCGACCGCGACGTAGACCATCATCTCGCAGGCGATCCCGTCCTCCTCGTGGACGAAGGCGCTGTAGCCGAACCCATGCCGGACCAGATAGCGTCCAGCCCCGCGGGCCGGTGCTGGCGTCGGCGACCAGTAGCGGCCGGTCTCCTCGTCCCGCAGGTAGAAGGCTTCTCCGCTGGGGTCCGAGACCGGGTCGTTGTACCAGGTGGTCAGGCGGCATTCATGGCTGTTGCCGGCCCAGGTGTAGGCACCGCCGGATTCGCTGATCACCGTGCCGAAACCCGGGTTGGCCAGGACATTGACCCAGGGCAGCGGCGTGCTGCTGCCCTGGTCGAGGATCATGATGTATTCGCGCCCGTCGCGGGTGAACCCGCCCAGGCCGTTGAAAAACAGCAGATCCGGCGGCAGCACGGGCGCCGGCAGGGGCAGGGGACGATGGACGCGACTGGGTACGAGGCGGGGCGCCAACGCCGCAGGCCGGGGCCGACGTTCGATGAACTGCGCGAGCGGTCCATCAGCTTCGCTGATCACTACCCGCGCGACGGTCTGCAGCAGGACCCGATCCTCTTCGGTCATTTGTTCAGAGCGGCGCACGAACACGCCACCCGGACGATCGATCAATGCGGCGTGGGCACTTGAGGTGATGAGAGACGTGATCTGGTCATGCAAGACCTGACGGTAGACCGAATGGTCCTCGTTCCAGATCACCAGATCGACGGACAGGCCCTTCAGTCGCCAGTAGATATGGGCGCGCAGCAGTTCGCGCACCAGGTCGATGCGCGCAGCGTCGCCGATCCGCACCAGGACGATCGGCAGGTCTCCGGAGATGCCATAGGCCCACAGGCCTGCCTGCCCCCGACGATTGCGGGCCAGCAGTTCTGCAGGCGCCCGCCGGGCCGCCACCGGATGGATGATCGAGCCGGCCAGCCGACCGTAGATCTGTGCATCGGCCTCGCTGGCCCCCAGCTGGCGCAGCACGACCTGGCTGTGCGTCCACGACAGTCCGAAGATGCGCTCGCACAGACGCTGGTCGTGATACTTGCCGATCAGCGCCTCAGCCGCCTGGCGGTTCTCGGCCATGCCGGTGACCAGATCGATATCCACCTCCTCGCCTGGCTGCAGGCGGACGGTGCGCCTGATCGCGGCGATCGGGTCGAGCACCGGCCCCTCGCAGCCGGACAGCGCATCGCGGGACTCCAGGGCCTGGGGCAGCACGATGCTGCGACCGCGGCCAATGAAGCGCATGCGGTCGGTCTCGAAGGAGGCCTCCTCCACCTCGGCCCCGGAGACCGCCATCAGATGCACCATCCACGGTGGCTGCTCGTCGGTTTGGCGCGGGCGTCGCGTGCACAGGATGGCGCGATGGTCCCGGTCGATGGATGTCTGGACAAAGAGGTTGCTGAATGCGGGATGCGCCGCGTCGGAGGCTTGCGGGGCGATGACCACCTCGGCATAGCTGGTCAGTTCGATCGTGCGTGGACTGCCGGAGCGGTTGGTCAGGGTTATGCGCCGCAGCTCGATGTCGTCCTCCGGCGAAACGCTGATCTGGGTATGCACATCGATGTCGAAGTCACGGCGACGAAACTCAGCCCACGCCTGGGTGAAGATCGCTTCGTAGGATCCGCATGGGCGCAGGGTCGGCTGGTAGGTGTTCGACCACACCTCGCCGAGATCCAGGTCGCGGATGTAGCAGAACGTGCCGTAGGACTCGCGCGATGGATCCTCACGCCAACGGTTGACCGCTAGATCGCGCCAGCGGCTGTAGCCGCCGCCCGCGGCCCCGACCATGACGTGGTAGCGCCCGTTGGAGAGCAGATGCACCTCCGGCAGCGTGGCGGCCGGGTTGGTGAACACGCGCATCGCCGACTCGTTCTCCCCCGCGGCCCGCAGGACGGGATTCGATTCCGCCGCGTTGGGCCGCGCCGCCACCGTGGTGCCCAGCGAGCGCTCCTGGAGCAGCAGCAGGGTGGCGCGAAAACGGGGATCAGCTGCGAAACGTCGCTGCATCGGCTGACCGAGCAGCAGGTAGGCCAGGGCCAGCAGGCTCATGCCCTGGTGATGCGCCATGTACGACAGCACCGGCACCATGGTGGCTCCCTGGGGCTGGCGGGATGGGGTGTAATCCGCCGCTTCGTACATGCCGTAGATGCCAGACAGGCCGGATTCCTCCAGACGGCGCAGGTTGGCGCAGGCGCCTTCAGGATCGACCATCAGGGCCAGGACGCTGGCGTACGGGGCGACCACCAGATCATCAGCAAGTCCGCGTTTGAAGCCCAGTCCGGGTACGCCGAACGCGCGATACTGGTAATTGAGCTGCGCGTCGGTGCGGTTGTAACCGGACTCGGAGTTACCCCACGGCACGCCGCGCTGGCGGCCATACTCCTGCTGCCGCTCCACCATCGCGCGCATGGTGAGTTCGAGGAGCGATCCGTCGTAGCACGGCATCACCAGCTGCGGCATGAGATACTCGAACATCGACCCGCTCCACGAGAGCAGAGCGGTGGAGGACCCGGAGATGGTAAGCTGCCGGCCGAGGGCGAACCAGTGGTCCTGGGCCACCCGACCCTGGGCGATGGCGACGAAGCTGCCGAGACGGGCTTCCGAAGCGAGCAGATCGTAATAACTGCGATCCAGTCGGTTGTCCGCGACATTGAAGCCGACGGAAAAGAGGTCGCGGCCGCGATCGTAAAGAAAGGAAAGATCCATGTCGGCAAGGCCTTCGACCAGCTCGGCGAGACGGACGCCGTGGGCGATGCGTTCAGCGGCGGCGGCGGCGGCGCGTTCAAGGCTTTGCTGCAGTTCGCTGAGCCAGGCCGCGGCCGCGGCAGGACCGGCGGAAACCAGATCCGTGGCGATACCGCTGATGATCGGGACCAGATCGGTGGCCAGACCGGCGATCTCGACCAGGGTGAGACCGGTGTCGAGATCCTGCAGTCGCAGACGCAGCTGGTCGAGCCGCTCACGCATGGCGGCGGGAACTTCCCGACCCAGCACGAGCGGAGTCAGCGCCGACCAGGGCACGAGCAGCGCGAGTTCATCGCGGTGGGCGCGGCATTCCCGCTCCAACGCCGCGGCCCACCAGCGCTGCTCCTCGCCGCCTCCGGCACGCAGTTGGGTCGCGGTCTCGGCTGCAGCGAGCAGCCGGCCGAGCTGCGCGTGGGCGCCCGACAGGGTCGCCGGAGAACGGCTGCTCGCTTCGTCGAGCTGACGCAGCAGCC
>JBILDK010000504.1:0-2634 GCA_044352625.1 Planctomycetota bacterium | reverse complement strand
AGCCGGGATGGGCGAGGATGGCCACGCCGCCGGCAGCACGAATCGCCCGGGCGGTCGTGGTCGGATCGGGATACGGAGGCAAACCCGCGTCGGTCAGGTGCTCGTCGCTCAGCCAGCGGGCGAAAGCCTCACCGCTGCCCGCTACCGTACCCTGGCGGGCGAGGGCGCGGGCAAGGTGATTGCGACCCACACTGCCTTCGGGGCCGTTGCCGGCGAGGGCCACGAGGCCGTCCACGGTCAGGCCACCGCGCACCGACTGGGGCAGCAGGCCCAGCAGCAGCGCCATGCGCTCCAAACGCAGCGCGCGATTCTTCGTCAAAAATGCAGAAAAATCAGGTTCGTCAGGGGTTATGCCCAGGCCGACCACGTGGATTTCGCGACCCTGCCAGGTCGTGCTGCACTCGACCCCGGGGACCAGGCCGGGGGCGTCGCGCACCGCGCGCCAGCCCGCGCAGGTGTCGTGATCGGTGATGGCCCAGGCACGCAGCCGCATATCCGCCGCCGCCGTGGCCAGCTCGGCCGGAGTCGGCGCGCCGTCGCTGGCCAGGGTATGCAGATGGAAATCGACGCGCATTTCAGCGCAACAGGAGCCACGCCAGCAGGCAGAGGACCACCACGGCGCCTGCCGCTCCGGCGATGAGCAGGGTCGGTTTGCGGCCAGCCGCTGCGGCAGGGGCCAACGCCAGTGCCTTGGCGGTAGTACCGGCAGGGATGCGTTCAGGCTCCTTGAACACCGACTCGATATCAGCGACGAGTTGTGCCGCGTCACGATGCCGGTGGGCTTGGTCCTTGGCGAGCAGGCGTTCGACCAGCCGGGCCACGCCGACCGGCAGGCCGGGCACCAGGGTGGCGAGGGGTACGGCCTCCTCCTTGATGACCTTGGTCATGACCTCGGTCGCGTTTTTTCCGTCGAACGGGAGTTGGCCGCTGATCGCCTGATACAGGCTGGCGCCGAGGGCGTAGAGGTCGCTTTTCGGCGTGGCGCTCTTGGCGTCGCGAATCTGCTCCGGCGGCATGTAGGCGGGCGAACCCATGGCCACACCCTGCATGGTCAGCCCCACGCCGCCCTCCATCTGCTTGGCCAGACCGAGGTCAGCGAGTTTGGCGATGCCGTCGTAGTTGATCAGGATGTTGGCTGGCTTGATGTCGCGATGCACGATCCCCTGGCTGTGCAACTGGACCAGGGCGTTGGCGATCTGCAGGCCATAGGCCAGGGCGTCGCTCCAGGGCAGCTTGCCGTGCTCCTCGATCAAGCTGGCGAAGGTCGCACCTTCGACCAGCTCCATGACCAGGAAGTGGACCTTGGTCTTGGGGTCGAGGTTGCAGTCGTAGACCTCGACCACGTGCGGGTGCTTGATCTGGGCGCACAGCTTGGCCTCGCGGTAGAAGCGGGCCACGGTCTCCTGGTCGCCAGCGGCCTTGGTCGAGAGCATCTTGAGCGCGATCTTGCGGCCCACCGATTTCTGCTCGGCCTCATAGACCACGCCCAGGGCACCGGCGCCGAGGCGCTTGCGCAGGACGCAGCCGCCGACTTCCCGGCCGACCAAGCGGTCCTCGGTCTTGGCCGCAGGCGACTCGATCAGAATCATGCGTCGGCAATTGGGGCACGGGATGGTGCGCCCAATCAGGCTTTGGGGCGTGCGGAATTCGCGGTTGCAGCCCTTGCAGGTCTGCAGCAGACCCTGGGACTGGTCGGATACCATGGTGTTGGCCATGCCGCCATGATGGCATGGCTTGGTGGCCCCGCCACCGTCGTTACCCTGCGGGCATGCCCGACTCCGCCGATACCCCTCGCGCTGCCGCCCAGCGCTGCCTCGGCCACGGTTTCCACGATGAGGCTCTGCTGCTGCGCGCGCTGACCCACTCCAGCCGGCTGGGGGCCCAGGCCAGCGCCGAACGCAAGCTCGCCGAGGCCAACGAACGGTTGGAGTTTCTGGGCGATGCCCTGCTCGGGGCGGCGGTGGGCCTGGCGCTGTATCGCCGCCTACCCGACGCAGACGAAGGCCGCCTTTCATGCCTCAAGTCCAATCTGGTGAGCCGCGAGGTCCTGGCTCGGGCCTTCACCGCCTCGCCCCTCCTCGCCCACGCCCAGGTCGGCGGCAACATGGGGCCGGCCGCCGGCTGGCCCGACTCGGTGCGCGCCAACCTCGCCGAGGCGGTGCTTGCTGCGGTTTTTCTCGATGGGGGATTCGACGCCTTGTGCACCGCCGTGGCGGCCTTCCTTGGCCCGGCCATGGCTGATCCGGCGCACGCCATCCAGGACCCCCGGCAGCGCCTCCAGGTGTGGTGCCTCGAACACCACCGCACCCTGCCGACATACGCCGCCGAGCGCAGCGGCGGCAGCGACCACACCCCCGAGTTCACCGCCACCGCCTCCATCAATGGGCGCAGCGCCAGCGGCCACGGGGGCAGCCGCCGCCGGGCTGAAGCCGCCGCCGCCGCGGCGCTGCTTGCGGCCCTGGCGGAACCCGCGGTTTCAGGGTAGGCTGGTGCATGGCCCACAACCTCCGCTCCTTCACCCGCGTCGCCACCGCCATCGCCGCTGAGGTCAGCGGGGCTGGCGGAACCGCCACCGGCCT
Source organism: Planctomycetota bacterium (assembly GCA_044352625.1). GTDB lineage: Bacteria > Planctomycetota > UBA11346 > UBA11346 > UBA11346 > JAKLKR01. The sequence continues at coordinate 55 of JBILDK010000504.1, read as the reverse complement.
CACCCGCGACGTGAGCCTGAATGGCATCTTTCTCACCACGCCCACGGACTTCCCC
>JBILDK010000081.1:0-9072 GCA_044352625.1 Planctomycetota bacterium | reverse complement strand
GCGCCGCAAGGTGTTGTCCCCCAACCACCAGAAACCAACCACCAACCACCAACTGCGACCGGCAGGATTAAACCTGCCGGTCGCAGTTGGTAATCCTAAGCGCAGCAGTCCGGACTTCCGGACTGCCGGACTGCTGCGTTGACGCCCGGATGACCGGGCGTGGCTCCATCAGTCATTCAGTGGCAACTCGGACCGCGGATAGCTGCCGAGGACCTCTAGGGTGGTGGTGTGTTTGGCCAGTTCGTCAAGTGCGGCGCGCACCGTGGCGTCTTGCTGGTGGCCGAGCAAGTCGATGAAGAAGTTGTATTCCCACGGCCGGCGCTTGCTCGGACGGCTCTCGATGCGGCACAGGTTGATGCCGGCGCGATGGAACGGCAGCAGGCAGTCGTAGAGCGCCCCGGGACGGTCCTGGGAACCGAACATCAGGCTGGTCTTGTCGGTGCCGGTGGGCTGGGCGGCGCGCTCGCGGGTGGCGATGACCACAAATCTCGTGATGTTGTGCGGATTGTCCTGGATGTCACTGGCCAGGATCGGCAGGGCGTAGGCGGTGGCCGCATCTTCGCTGGCCAGGGCGGCGGCATCGGGTTCGGCCGCGGCACGCTCGGCAGCCTTGGTGGTTGAGACCAATTCGACCAGCTCGATCCCGGGCAGGTTTGCCGCCAGCCATTTGCGGCACTGGCCAAACACCGTGTGGCGCGAATAGATCCGCTTGATCGCGGTGCGCGGGCAGCGCGCCAGGAGGTGGTGGCGGATGCGCAGGCTGACCTCGTTGATGATGCGCAACGGGCTGCCGGCGATGGCGTCGATGGTGTCGGTGATGGTGCCATCGGTAGAGTTCTCGATCGGTACCACGCCATAATCAGCATGGCCGCGCTCGACCTCATTGAACACCGTGGCCAGGCTCTCGGCTGGAATGTACGAGACGCTGTCCCCGAACTTGAGCTTGGCGGCGAGGTGGGTGAATGCACCGGCTTGGCCGAAATGGCAGATGTTCAGCGGGCGTTCCAGGGCGAACGAGGCGGACATGATTTCGCGCCAGATGGCGCGCAGGCTGGCCTGGGCGAGCGGTCCCTGATTGGCCTCCTCGATGCGGCGGAAAACCTCAAGCTCGCGATGCGGGACGAAAATCGCTCCGCCTTGGGCAGCCTTGGCTGCGCCGATGCGTTGAACGTGGGTGGCGCGCTGGTTGAGCAGGCGCACCAGTTCGCGATCCAGGCGGTCGATCGCGGCGCGGTGCTCGGTGAGGTCCCCGGACATGGCGGGCTCCTTGCCTGGGGCTGGTTCAGTAGGTGATCTTCTCGATCTTGAATTTAATGATGCCAGCCGGCGCTTTGACCTCGATCAGCTCGCCTGCCTTTTTGCCCAGCATTGCCGTCGCCATCGGCGACGAGGTGAGAATCTTGTTTTCGAGCGCGTCATCCTCGCCCTGGCCAACCAGGTACCATTCCTCGCTGCGCTTGGTCTTCATGTCCTTCATGGTCACGGTGGCGCCGAAGGCTACGCGGCTGGTGTCGATCTGGCTCTCGTCTACGACCACGGCATTGGCCAGGGTGTTCTTGAGATCGGACACGCGCGCGTTGGTCATGGCCATCTCTTCACGCGCCGAGTGGTATTCCGCATTTTCGCGCAGATCGCCCTTCTCGCGGGCCTCTTCAATGGCTTTGGCGATCACCGGGATGCGTTCGTTCAATTCCGACAGTTCGGCCTGCAGCTTGCGCTTGCCTTCGATGGTCACGGGAATCTGGCTCATGGAGTACCTCGAAATCAAACGCAGGCCCCGGTTGGGGGCCTGCGTGAACGAGCACCATCGGTACAGAAGCGGGGAAGTCAACCGGAGCGCCGGTGCCCTCGTCTCGGCGGCAGGTACTCAGCGCTGGGTGCGGAGGTTTTCGAGGATGGTGGCGTCCTCGGGATGCAGATGCTCAAGCACCAGGGCCACTCCCAACGCGCGTTGCCAGGCTTCGACGTGGCGCCGGGTTGGCCCTTTGCGGGCGAGGAAGCGCAGGGCGGTGTCCGGGCAGGCTACGCCGACGCCGGTTAAGGCTCCGGTGCGAACCACGGTGAAGCCAGTGACCTCCGCCAATGGTACGGCGATCATGTCGAGGCCGCGCAGGCAGTAAATCAGGGTGCGATCGGCCGTGACGCGCACGGTGCAACCGCTCCACACGTGGAGCAGGAGTATGCATCCCAGCGCGCAGCCGACCGGCCCCGCAACCAGCCAGGAGGGCTCGGCCATGAGCATGTGCGCGAGTGCACTGCCACCGGCGGCGAAGAGCAGGGCAAGGACAAGGACGAAAGCGATATGCCGCAGTGGTGGCCGCCGGTGGATCACCAGTAGCGGAGCGGTGGGTGCGCTCACTGCGCGGCGGCCACCGTCGCGGCCTGGTTTCTAAAGTGCTCGCGTAGGCGATCCACCAGCCTGGCCTCGGCGAAGCGCGCAGCCTGGCCGAGGGCATTGGTGATGGCGGTGCGGTCGCTGCGGCCGTGGCCGATGATGCACACCCCATCAACGCCGAGCAGTGGGCAGCCGCCGACGTGGCGCCAATCGACGCGGCGCTTGAGGCCGCGGAAGGCTGGGCGGACCAGGGCCCCGCCAAGGGTGGTGAGAAATCCCTTGTGGATCTCTTCTTTGAGGATCTTGGCGATGCCTTCGGCCACGCCTTCCGAGGTCTTGAGCACGATGTTGCCGACAAAGCCGTCGCACACCACCACGTCGAGTTCACCGCTGTAGATATCATGGCCTTCGACGTTGCCAACGACATTGAGCGTGGTCTGACGCAGCAGCTCGCGGGTCTCCTGGGTCAGCTCGACGCCCTTCTCGTCCTCTTCGCCAATGGACAGGACGCCGACCTTGGGACGGCTCACGCCGAGCACTGTTTCAAGAAAGGCGGCACCCATTTCGGCGAACTGCACCAGATGCTCGGGTCGACAGACCGCATTGGCGCCGCCGTCGCAGATCCAGGTGTGGCCGCGGGGGTTGGGCAGCGAAACCAGGATGCCTGCGCGCTTCACTCCAGGGATGCGGCGCAGGTGCAGCTGGGCCGCGGCGACCGAGCACCCGGTATTGCCACACAGCACCATGGCATCGGCTTTGCCTTCCTTGACCAGCAGGGCGGTGCGGTTCATGGAGTCGTTGGGGAACTCCTTCAGCGCAGCGATCTTGGCGGACATGCTGATGACCTGTGGGGCGTCAGCGATGACCACGTTGGTCCGGCCGGATCCGCCCTCGACCGCGATCGCCGCAGTGAGGTCGGCTTGCCGACCGACCAGGATGACCTGATGGTTGGGATGAGCGATGGCGTAATCAAGCGCCCCCTGGACCATGGCCCGGGGGGCGTCGTCACCGCCCATCGCGTCAAGCGCGAGGCGCATCAAGGCGACTTACGTGCTGGCTTGGCCGGTATCGCCGGCGTCATCCTTGAACAGCACCTGCTTGCCGCGATACATGCCGGTCTTGAGGTCGATGTGGTGCGGGCGGTGTACGCTCTTGGTGCCCTTGTCCACCGCGAGAGCGGGGATGGCGAGGGCCTGATGGCTCTGGCGACGGGCCTTGCGGCCATGGGATACGCGACGTTTGGGAACAGCCATGATGACCTCTGGGGACCGGTTCAGGACGAATAGCGGGGCGGAAACCTAGCTGCGCACGGTGGGGAGTCAATTGCCGGGGTGAGAACCGCCGGCGTCCGCCGTCCGTGACCGAGGCTTGAACTCGCCGTCCTACGACCACATCCTTGTGGTTCAAATCCACGCGCACCGCGCGCAGGAGAATCCTCATGCGTCTCGTTCCTGCCCTCGTCCCCCTGGTCCTTGTTTCGTGGCTGTCCGCCGCCGAGGGGGTACCGGTCACCAGCGTCGTGCTCTACAATGCGGGTGTCGGTTACTATGAGCATGCGGGATCGATCACCGGCACCGTCAGCGAGGAACTGCGGTTCAAGACCGGGCAGATCAACGATGTGCTGAAATCGCTGGTGGTACAGGATCTCGACGGCGGGGCGGTAGGCACGGTGGAATACCCGGGACAGGCTCCCCTGGAGCGCACCCTACGCTCGTTCCAGGTCGACGTGACCGGCAATCCGCCCCTGGCGCAATTGCTCAACCAGCTGCGTGGCGCCCAAGTCACCGCCACGATCAGCGGCGAGACGGTCAAGGGCACTGTGCTTGGCTGCGAAAGCCGCCAGAAGCCCGGCGACGACGCAGCCCCGGTGACCGTGCCGGTGCTGAACCTGGTGACCGCAACCGGCGTCCGCCAACTCGAACTCGATCTGGTTCAGGGGGTGAGCCTGGACGATGCCCGCCTGCAGCAAGAGCTGTCCCGCGCCCTTGCCGCGGTGGCCGGGGCCCGTGACCAGGATGCCAAGCCGGTGACCATCAACTTCGCCGGCGCCGGTCAGCGTCGCGTGCGCATCGGTTATGTGGTCGAGGCTCCGGTGTGGAAGACCAGCTATCGCTTGGTGATGCCAGCCGAGGGCCAGGACATGGGCCAGCTCCAGGGCTGGGCCATTGTCGAAAACCAGACCGACAGCGATTGGAGCGAGGTGGAGCTGCGATTGGTCAGCGGTCAGCCGATCAGCTTCATCCAGGACCTCTACAGGCCGCTCTACGCTCAGCGCCCGGTGGTCGAGCCGCCGCTCCCTGCGGGCATCCGCCCGGTGGCCTATGACGGTGGACGCAGCGAGGCGAAGGACGGGCGTATGGCCCGTTCGATGCCGAAGGGGGGACGTCTGGTTGCCCCGGCCGCCGCCACGCTGAAGTCCGCAGAATCCCTGGCGGATGGCCTGGAGGAATCCGTCGGAGGCGCGAACTTCGGCAGCCTCGATCCTACCCAGGGCGTCCATTCCCAGGCCAGCGCCGCCCAGGTCGGCGAGCTGTTCCAGTATCAGGTGGCCAAGGTCAGCCTGCCGCGTCAGCGCAGCGCCATGCTGCCCATCATCACCGACCCGATCATCGTGCGGCGCATCTCGATCTACAACGACGAGGTCAATGCCCGCCATCCGCTCAATGGTGCGTGGCTGACCAATAGCACCGGCAAGCACTTGCAGACCGGACCGATCACGGTGTTCGACGGCGGCGTGTACGGCGGTGATGCGCGCATCGATCACCTCGCCCCCGGCGCGCGCCGTCTGGTGAGCTATGCCCTCGACATCCCGGTGACGGTGGATGCCACCACCGGCGACGAGCAGCGCCGGGTGACCAGTGGTACGCTCAGCAAGGGCGTGCTCCAGCTCCAGACGCGACTCACCGCCGCGCGCACCTACGCCATTGCCAACGCTGCGGCGGGGGCGCGTAGCGTGGTGGTCGAGCACCGCTTCCGCCATGGCTGGAGCGCGGTGGACACCCCTGCGCCCGAAGAGGTAACGCCCACCCACTGGCGCTTCGTGGTGCCGGTGGCAGCCAGCGGCCAGGGCGCCCTCACCGTGCGTGAGACCATCCTCACCAGCGAGGTGCTGGGTCTGATCGATCTCGATGCCGCCTCGGTCACCGCCTATGCCGCGGATGGCAGCCTGCCGGCGGCGGTGCGGGACGTGCTCTCCCGGGCCGCTGGCCTCAAGGGCGTGGTGACGGATGCGGAACGCGCCATGCAGCAAACCCAGGAGGCGCTGCGGGCCATTGGCGAGGATCAGGCCCGTATCCGCGAAAACCTGCGTCAGGTCAACCAGAACACGCCATACTACCAGCGTCTGCTCGGCAAACTCAACGAGCAGGAAAGCAAGGTCGAGCAGTTCCAGGGCACGCTCGAAAACCAGCGTGCAACCCACGCCCAGGCCCGCGCTGCGCTGGAGGAGTTCCTGCGCACCGCTGATGCGAAGTAGCGCGTCAGCGGTCCCCTTGATCAAGCGGTAGGCTGATCACGAAACGCGTGCCGCGTCCGGGTACGCTGTCCACCGTGATCGTGCCACCGTGCTGGGTCACCATGGCATAGACGATGGCCAGGCCCAGGCCGTTGCCCTTGACTCCCTTGGTGGTGAAGAATGGCTCAAAGATCCTCCGCGCGGTGGCGGCATCCATGCCACAGCCATTGTCCTCGACCACCAGCGCGGCGCGACCGGGGGGATCTTCGGTCAGGCTCAGCGAGATGGTGCCTTCGCCGGTGATAGCGTCGCGGGCATTGGTCACCAGGTTGAGCAGGATCTGTTCGATGCCCAGGGCATCGCAATCCTTGGGCAGCGCGGCAGCGACGATCCGGCAGTCGAGGGTGATGCTGTCCGACATGGTCTGGCGCAGTAGCGACTCGCAGCGGCGCACCAGGTCGCCCAGGTCGTGACGGACATAGGCGGTGGGTTCCGCCCGACCGAAGGCGAGCAGCCGGGCGGCAAGCTGGGAGGCGCGGTCGGAGGCCTCAATCAGACGCGCAGCGCGGCGCGGCAGCGAGGCCATATCGGGGTTGGCGGTGAGCAGTTCGGCATGGCCGCGGACGATGCCGAGCAGGTTGTTGAGGTCGTGAGCCACGGTGCAGGCGAGCCGACCGAGGGCCTCCATTTTCTGATGGTGGCGGTCTTGTTCCTCGCGCAGGCGCAGGGCGGCTTCGCTGCGCGCCCGTTCGCGCTGTTCCAGGCCGAGGCCCGCGAGCATCGCCAGGGCGGTGGCGAACTGGAGATCGTCGGAGCTCCAGATGCGCTGGCCGTGGCAGCCCTCCAGGCAGAGCACCCCCGCCAGCGCCCCCTGGAGGTACACCGGCGTGTCGAGCAGGCTGCCGATGCGCAACGGGCGCAGATAATCCTGCGCAAACGTGGCGGTGGCGGGATGGGTCAAGGCATCTCGGATGTTGACCTGCCCATCCGCCACGAGCTGGCCGAAGTAGGCCGGATGATCGCTGGCCAGCAGGCGTTGCCCCTCGCTGTGCTGACGGCTGCGGGCGTCGTACAGGTCGATGCAGGCGATCGCATCCCGATCCGGGGTGAACAGCCACAGGCTGGCGCGCTCGATGCCCAGGGCTTCGCTGGCGGCTTCGGTGAGGCGTTGCAGATTGCGGTGGTCCGACGCATCCCGCGGTGCCGCCAGGTGCACCAGTTCCCGCAGCATGCGCTGCCTCGCAGCCGGGGACTCGCCCACGGGCAGCAAAGCTGACAGCAGATATTCGGTCGGCTGGGATGGCATTCACCCTGAGGATGGCTCAGGATCCGCCCGAGCGCAAGTCAGGCCACCTGCTGCAGCCAGGCGGAACGATACGAGGCCAGGTTGGCGACGGTCTGGCGCGGCACCGGCTGCTCCTCGATGACAATGGCGTCGGCCAAGGCGGTGGGGTCAACTCCGGCGAGGTGGGCATGGCCGAGCAGCGCGGCGCCGCTGGACGTGGCCTGGGCCAAGCTGGTGCAGGCGATAGGGTTGTCAGGCAGCAAGGCCGCGAGCAGTGCGAGAAACGCCGGATTGTTGCGGAAGCCGCCTTCGATGAAAATATGCGTCCCGGTCGTAATGCCGGTACGGCGGATGGCGACTTCGGTCTGTAGCGCCAGGGACAGGTTGAGCAGGTCGTGGGCCAGCGCCTGGTCGGCGAACCACGCCGGGCGGGTCCCGGCCTTCAGCTCGGCCAGAGTCAGGGTTCTGCCGTCTGCATAGGCCCCGCCGCGTGGTCGAGGGAACTGGCTGGGGAAGGCCCCGGGCAGGATGCCGTCGCCCGTGAGTGCGCAGGCGCGTGCCAGCCGCGCCGGATCGAACCCCGGATCGCTCCCGCCGATCAGGTCGTGATACAGCGCATATTCCTGGCCGCCCATGAGGAAGCTGACCTTCTGGAAGCCGCCCAGCGCATCGATGTTGAAGATGGTCTTGGTGCCGAGTTCCTCAGGCGCGTAGCGCACCGCCTCGACCCGGTGCATGGCCACGCACCAGGTGCCGGTGGAGTTCACCGCCACGTCGCGCCCGGCGTATTTCACCAGGTACGGCAGCAGCGCGGCGTTGGAGTCGTGGATCCCGAGCACCACCGGCAGCTCCGGCAATCCGAGGCGGGCCTGGAGGTCGGCGGTGACCACGCCGAGCCGGTCCCAGGGCTGGGCAAAGGTGGTGTCGAGCAGCCCGGCCACGCCCAGGGCGTGGGCGGCCCGTGACGGTTGACGGGTGCGGATCGCGTGCAAAAAACTGTGGTTGAAGGTGTAGGTCGGTTCGCTCGCCGCCTGGCCGGTGAGTTTCCAGCCCCAGAATTGGGGGTAGTTCACGAGGCGCGTCGCCCGCGCGAAGCGCTCGGGCCACTGGCGCTGGGCGAACAGCACCATCTTCGCCGGGTTGACCAGCAGTGGCAGATCGCAGGTCGCGGTCTCGTCCTGCAGCGTCTCCAACGGTCCGCAGCGGCGGTAGAACTCAGAGTCGAGCGCGACCTGGCCAGCTTCGCCCAGATCGTGTTCATAGGCGATCACCGGAAAGGCCAGCCCGCCCTGGCCATCCAGCGCGGCCCAGGTCGCACCGTGGGTGGTCACTGCCAGGGCGTGGAACGGCGATTCACGGTACAGCGCGGCGAGCTGCGCGCACAGCCACGCCCAGATCGCGTCGATCTGCTCGCACAGTACCCCGTCCGGCCCCGGCTGGGCGGGGAACGAGGCGCTGCGCGCCGCCACCTGGCGCAGGCTGCGATCGATGACCGCGACCTTTTTATTGGTTTTCCCGAGATCGATGACGGCGACGAGCATACGTGTGGCGTGGGTGATGGGTGGTGATCAGGTACCGCAGTGGTGGGAAGGAATGGTGTTGTTGGGCGTTTCACCACCCACCAGCCACCACCCACCACCCACGCGCGCGTCAGCGTGCACCACACCCCACGCGCAGCAGCTCCAGCTCGGCCTCCCGGGTCCAGGCGCCGCCGCGCATCGCCGCCCCGACGCTGGGAAAACGGGCCACCAATTCCGCCAGCTCGGTGAGCGGGAAGTCACCAAGGTCGGGATACACCAGGATCTTGCCGGCGATGAGGTTCTTTTTCACCGCGTCCAGGCCGGTGATCGCGCCGCCGATGCCGCACACCGCACCGACCGAGAGGTTGGTGTCGAGGCTGTCGTCGAGCACCTTGCGCAGCACCACCTGCATGTCCTCCATGGTGCTGCCGCTGGTGCCGATGAAGTACAGCGCGTGGTCGATGTAGGTGTCGAGGTC